>NZ_VMNC01000051.1:0-17047 GCF_013277505.1 Streptococcus sp. k-378
CAAAAACATGTTTTGAGCTGACTTCGTCAGTTCTATCTACAACCTCAAAGCAGTGCTTTGAGCAACCTGCGGCTAGCTTCCTAGTTTGCTCTTTGATTTTCATTGAGTATGAAATAAGATATGCACAAATTGATTAGGAAAGTCAAATGAATTTCTACAAATGTTTTAGCAATCGTAATGTACTTGTCTAGATTCGATCTGATATATTTTCGATTTAATGATATGGTATTTAAAACCTCCAAAACAGCTTGCTCCATTCTTTTACTTACGTGAGTGTAGATGTTGTTTATTGTTTTAGCGTCTTTGTGTTCTACTCTAACCATTATAGCTTTTAATGGGATATTCTTCTCAGCTAGTGTACTAAGGAGTGTGTGCCTGAAAATATGGGAACTAAGGGGCTGATTTATCGGTTTCGCTAGTTTAGTATTTGCCTTTTGAAAAGTGATCTTAAATGCCTTTCTCTAAATTGACATATCACTATTGTTTCACAAAATCTAATCTGCTTTAGCTCACTTATTCTTTTTTTGAAATGTAGAATGAACTTTTTCGAATCTTTTAAAATCTGTTTGTTTTATATCGCCATTCTCCCCCTTTTTTAATTCTCCCTATACAGCCTGACAACTTTCCCGATGGTACGAATATGGGTGCTTTCGTCTAGGTGGATGTCGGGGTATTCGGGATTGAGTTTTTTGAGGTAGCCTTGGCGGAGTTTCTTGACATAGTTAGCACCGTCTACTTGGAAGATGCCGATGGTATTATAGTCAATCTGTGGGGGATTCTTGATAAATAGGTAGTTGCCGTTTCTTATCTTTGGCTCCATGGACTTGCTGACGACATAAGCGATTGCGTCGTAGTCGTCTGGGATTTCATCCTCATAGAATGGAAACTCCATATCTAAATTGTCGTCCTGCATCGAGCGGCTACCTGCAGAGATAAACTACCTAACACGAGAGTAAGTAGTCTGTCTGTAGTCGTCCAGTCTGATGATTTTTGCGATACTTCGTTTATCATCGTTTTTCTTCTCATACAGTTGCCTATCGGCATAGGTCAGTACTTTACCTTGTCTGGGTGATGCCCGTTGGTCGTAGATAGATTGGATATCGCTAGGAGAATCCTTTTGAACTGGAGGAAAGAGGACATCAATCAAGCTACTGAATACTTTAACTAAGTCAAATATAGTATTTTTCTTAGTAGACCTACCCCTTTTTTCATAATCTCCAATGGCCTTTTTATTTATACCTATCTTAGTACCCAATTATTATTGAGTCCAACTATTTACTAGTCTATATTGTTTTATTTTTAGCCTGTAACAATCGCAATCTCTTCTTTATCCACGAATGAAACTGCTTTTTGTTTTTATAAGTAAACCATCACACGAAATCCAAGAAAATGAAAACTTTGTTGTGTTTTCATAAAAAATTTGTTGACAGAGCACGAAACGCCTACTATAATTAAATCAAGCTTAAGGAAATAACAAAAAAACAAATCAGAGGGAAAGACGATGAACACATTAAATGAGAAAGTAATCAATATTTGTAAAGCAGTAGTTAAAGAAACTTTAATCCAAGACATTTAGGAGAAAAGATGAAGAAATCAAGAAAATTAGCCTCATTAGGAATCTGTTCAGCTTTGTTTTTAGGCTTGGCTGCTTGTCAACAAGATGCTACAATTTCGAATGGGACGAGTCAAAGGCAAAGTAGTTCAACGAAAGTACCATGGAAAGCTTCATACACCAACCTAAACAATCAGGTAAGTACAGAAGAGGTCAAATCTCTCTTATCAGCCCATTTGGATCCAAATAGTGTTGATGCATTTTTTAATCTCGTTAATGATTACAATACCATTGTCGGCTCAACTGGCTTATCAGGAGATTTCACTTCCTTTACTCACACCGAATACGATGTTGAGAAAATCAGTCATCTCTGGAATCAAAAGAAGGGCGATTTCGTTGGGACCAACTGCCGTATCAATAGTTATTGTCTTTTGAAAAATTCAGTCACCATTCCCAAGCTTGAAAAGAATGACCAATTGCTTTTCCTAGATAATGATGCGATTGATAAGGGAAAGGTCTTTGATTCTCAAGATAAGGAAGAGTTTGATATTCTATTTTCAAGAGTTCCAACTGAGGCAACTACAGATGTCAAGGTTCACGCTGAAAAGATGGGAACATTCTTCTCCCAGTTTCAATTTAACGATAAAGCTCGAATGCTGTCTGTAGTCTTGCACGACAATCTGGATGGCGAGTATCTGTTTGTAGGCCACGTTGGAGTCTTAGTACCTGCTGATGACGGTTTCTTATTTGTAGAGAAATTGACTTTCGAAGAGCCCTACCAAGCGATTAAATTTGCCAGCAAGGAAGATTGTTACAAGTATTTAGGCACCAAGTATGCGGATTATACAGGCGAGGGACTGGCTAAGCCTTTCATCATGGATAATGATAAGTGGGTTAAACTTTAATGGTGGTATGATATGACAGTAATCCTAGGACTTTTATTTCTATTTTTGATGAGTTGGTGGGTTATTTCAATCGTTAATAGCCAGAAACCACGAAAAAATGAAAAATTTATTGGTTATATCCAAAGATACGATATTGATGGGAATGGCTATCAATCAGAAGTATGGGAAGTGACTGAGGAGGAAGATTAAGAAGTAAAAACAGCGTCTTCTTTTTAGTATTGCACCTATTTCCAGACAGTCCATTTGTAGTTTGATCCAGATTGGTATATAATTTAACTTAGAGAAAATAGGAGGACTAATCGAATGGAATTAAAAGATTTTACAGAAAAAGAACAGGAAATGATTAAGAAGGGGCTGACTACGTCTAAGATTAGTGACAAGGAAACTGCTGAGAAGATTCTTGCGCTTGTCCCACAAGACTTGATTAAGCGAATCCCATTTTTCGTCAGAAAACATGCGACGACACGTACGATTAAACGCATTTCAATCGAACACCCTGAGCTTTACGCTGCAGCTCAAACAAGTGGTGAAATCCCAGAAAAAGAACGCGAAGAATTGCGTCAAATTATCACGACTATCTTTGAACAAAAGATGAATAAGCATAGTATTAAGTAGAGAATGAAAATGTATTTGATTTGTGAATTGTTCACTAGTTATATATCATTTTAAAAATCGCAATTTATATTCTAACAATACTCAACAAAAAACGAACAGGCTCTTTTTCTGTTATTCAGAAGAGAACTTGTTCGTTTTTATCTTGATTTTCTTAAAAAGCTCGATACACATAGGGGTTTTCTGGTTTATCGACTTTGGTAAAGCTTTCGATTTCCAAGGTTGGGAGGTTTTGTTTGAGTTCTTTATGGTAGTGATTGACCAGTTTTCCTTTGGCCGTAATCCAAGTGTTGTTTTCATACTGCCGGGTATTTCCCTTGGTCAGCAATCCATAGACACCTGAATCCGCGATACAGTGGATAATGCCGAAGCGGAACAGAAATTGGCTATTGGCATGACTGGGGTCATTATAGACAAAGCCTGTAAACTGGATTGTCTTGCCCTCAAACTCATCTGGATAGTCGTAGATAGCTTCCATGACTTCCATATAGTTTTCGTTAGTAATGTTAATGCTATCTTGGGACAAGTATTTATCCGCCGCCGTTCGCATTTCCTTTTCATAGGCTGATTTTGAAAAATAAGAACTGGTATCTGGTTTCAAATATTGGCTTGCCGTCCCTTCACTTGTCTGAATGGCCAGATCCGTTCCTTCCGATAGGGGGAAATGATAGCCTTTGGCAGAAACGGTCTGAGAATCCAAGCTAACAGTTGGGAAAGTTAAGCCGATGACAAGTGGAGTAGCCAGAAGAGAAATACTCGTCATATTGGCCAATCGGCTGTTCAGATGACTGTGGGTTTTGACTTGCTTCATCCAGATATACAGTTGAACAATTGCCAAAATAAAGGAAAGGACCATGGAGATATAGGCCAGATAGGAATAGTGCATGTTGATGTACTGGTTTAATTTGCCCGACAGATGGAGGTAAATAGTCAGTTCAAAATAGCCAGCTAAAACTAAAAATCGAATCATAGGATGACTCCAATCAAGAGAGAATAGACTAAGACGACAAGAGTTACAATCGTTATGAAGTGACTGATAAATCGTGCTTTTAAGTAATTTTTCATCATGAGAATATTTTTGATATCCAGCATTGGACCAATGACGAGAAAGGCCAGAACTGGTGCCAAACCGAAACTCGAGAGAAGAGAGGCACCGATAAAGGCATCCGCCTCACTACAGAGCGAAAGAAGAAAGGCTAAAATCATCAAGAGCAGGATGGCAAAAAGAGGAGTCGCACTGATAGAGGTCAGAATCCGTGTCGGAACATAGACCTGTATTATAGAAGCAAAGAGGCAGCCAAATACTAAATAACGTCCCGTATCAAAAAATTCATCAATGGCCTGCACAAAGACCTGAAAAACTTTTTTTGCAGGGCTTAAGTGAGAAAAATCATGCTCATGACAAGCCAGACGATTTTCTTTTTGAATCGGTTCTTGCCAGAAAAATCCCAGAAAAATTCCTAGTATTACAGCCACAACAATGGAACCCAGAGCTCGTAACAGGGCGATATGGAAGGAGTTGCCAAAGGCAGAATAGGTCGCAAAGAGAACAATGGGATTGATAACAGGTGCTGTTACGAGAAAGGGAACAGCCGTGTAACTTGGAACCTTCTTTTCCAGAAAACGATTGATAATGGGGACGATTCCACATTCACAAGAAGGGAAAAGTATACCAACGAAGGTGCCAAAAAAGATTCTCCCCCAACGATTTCGAGGGAGAAAATGATAAACCCTGTCAGGTGTGATATAGACCTCAATCAGCCCTGAGACAATGCTTCCTATCAGAACGAAGGGAAGGGCTTCAATGATAATAGAGAGAAAAATGGCTCCAGTTTGAAGTACACTAGATGGGAGTTGTTGAAAAGCAGTCATCTAGTTTTTCTTTTCTGCTTTGGCTTTTTTCTCTTTGTCATCAGGGAAAGTGACTTGTTTCAAATCTGGGAGTTTAGCAAACTCTTCAAACATCTTGTCCAAGTCGTCTCGTTTTGTAAATTTTACAGCCATAGGTGTACCTCGATTCTAAATTCTACCTCTATTATACTATTATTTTGAGGAAAAGGGAAAAGTTAAAATTGAGTATCTAACGAATAATAGAGTTTGATATATCCTGATATACACTATGATTGTGATATAATAGTTGTGGAATAACGGAGGAAATTATGGATCATGAAAAAAATCGGTCAGATTACCGATGAAGTAAAAGAAATTTTTGATATTGTTCTTGAAGCGAGCGACATAAAGGTCAACAAAGACGGTTTGAGAAGCCATATGATAAAAGGCCATCACAATGATGTGATTCATCATATTGAAGACCTGGAACTCATACTAAGGAACCCAGATTTCGTCGGCATCAATCCACGAGAGAAAGACGCCAGTTTTGAATATGTAAAAAGATTTGATAATAATGTTCTTGTTGCGATTAAGTTGCGATTAAGTTACATAAAAGTGGTGATTTCTTTTATGTTCCGACCATGTATCGTTTACAAGATTACAAGTTACAAAGTCGTATTAAGTCTGGTAGATTGAGAAAACATAACATTAAATTGTCTGAAAATTTATTGACAGATTAGAAAAAAAATAGTATAATGAAACGTAAAATGAATTCAGGTTTCCTGAACCGATAGGAGTATACAATGAAAAAACTAGGTTTTGTCCTTTTATCTTCAGCCTTGCTATTGACAGCTTGTGCTAATAACCAATCTAAGCCAAGCAATACGAGTGATTCGTCCAAGGTGACAGCCTTGTCTGAAGACAAGCAAAAAATGCTTGATAAGGCTACTGCTGACTATAAGACTTTTGTGCAAGACCAAATCGATAAACTGTTGACAGATACAGAAGGCTTTGTCAAACTGTTGAAAGAAGGTAAGTTAGAAGAAGCTAAGAAGGTCTATCCACTGATTCGTATGTCTTATGAGCGTTCAGAACCGATTGCCGAGAGTTTTGGTGAGTCAGATGTCAAGATTGACTTCCGTTTGGCAGACTACATGGACGAAAACAAGACAGAAGAGGGATGGTCAGGTTTCCACCGTATTGAGCGTATCCTTTGGGAAGACAATACAACTAAAGGAACTGAAAGCTATGGTGATCAGTTGGTCAATGATATCAAGGAATTGAAAGCCAAGATTGCAACTGTTGATGTGGACTACAAGGTTATGCTGACTGGGGCAGTCGACTTGCTTAACGAAGTTGCAACAAGTAAGATTACAGGGGAAGAGGAAATTTATTCTCATACAGACTTGTATGACTTCCGTGCCAATATCGAGGGAGCTGAGAAGATTTTCCAACTCTTTAAACCTTTGCTTGAAAAATCAGACGCTAACCTAGTTAAAGAATTGGAAGCGGACTTCAAGTCTGTCAATGATTTGTTGGACAAACACATGACCGACAAGGAACACTACAAGCTCTATACAGATTTGACAACAGAAGATACCAAAGAATTGTCAGAAGCTGTGACAAAACTTGGTGAGCCTCTATCACAAATGGGTAAATTTCTTAGTGGAGAATAAGAGTCATGACTGAAAAAGACGAAAAGTTTTTTGAGAAGAAAATGGACCGTCGAGAATTTCTAAAAAAAGCAGGGATTGGAGGGGCTGGTTTAGCGCTAGGACTCTCTGGTGCTTCTGCTTTTTTCGCACCTAAGCTAGGAAGTCAGGAAAAAATCTCGTACGGAAATGAAAAAATTGCTTTTTATGGCAAGCATCAAGCTGGGATTAGTACGCCCATGCAAAAGAATATCTATTTTGTTGTCTTGGACCTGCATACGACGGATAGAGATAAGATTATCCAGCTATTCAAGGATTGGACGGATTATAGTGCCAAGTTGGTTGAGGGGGAATTGGTCAAAAAAGATGGCCAGAATGCTCTCTTGCCTCCGAGTGATACTGGTGAGACAGTCGGGCTCACTCCTCATCGTTTGACGCTGACTTTTGGTGTGTCTGCGAGTTTCTTGAAAAAGATGAACTTGGAAAACAAGCGTCCTCAAGTTTTCAGGGATTTACCGCCTTTTCCTAAAGAGCAATTGCGTGAAAAATATACTGGTGGAGATATTGTCATCCAGGCCTGTGCAGATGATGAGCAGGTTGCCTTTCACGCTATTCGCAATCTCATCCGTAAGGGGAGAAATGCCGTGACCCTTCGTTGGAGTCAGTCTGGTTTTGCAGCAATCGGGGATCGAATGGAGACTCCGCGTAACCTCTTTGGTTTTAAGGATGGAACAGCAAATCCAACCAAGGAGAAAGACTTTGACCGCGTCATTTGGGCTGATAGTAAGGACTGGATGGAAAATGGTTCTTATATGGCAGTTCGTCGGATTCAGATGTTTTTAGAAACTTGGGATCGTACTAGTCTTGAAGAACAAGAAAATACCTTTGGTCGTTACAAGGAAAGTGGTGCCCCTTTCGGTAAGAAAAATGAGTTTGATGAAGTGGATTTGAGTCTTTTGCCTGATGATTCGCATGTTCGTTTGGCTAAGGAAGTGGACAAGCCGCTTTTGCGTCGTTCTTATTCTTACTCTGATGGGATTGATGAAAAAACTGGCCAGTTTGATACGGGCTTGCTCTTCATTTCTTTCCAGAAGGATCCTGATAACTTTGTCAAGGTTCAAACCAATCTAGGCGCTACTGATAAGATGAATGAATACATCACTCACATCGGTAGTGGACTCTTTGCTTGCTTTGGTGGTGTGGAGAAAGGGGGCTACATTGGTCAGAAATTATTGGAAGGCTAAAAGCTGGTTACTAGTTTTAGCTTTGTCACTTTTAATTCTTTCCCCAGTAGGTGCCCAAGAGAGTCTGAGTTTTTACTTTGTGAAAATCACAGATGCTTCTAAAGCGGTCAAAAATGGGAGTCAGTCTGAGGCTCAGAAACTCGTTAAAGAGATGGCATCAGATTTCGAGAGAGTAAAAGACAGCAATTCTGAGGCTGGTAAAGTCGTTAAGGAAAAGCTAGCCCAGTCAGGTGAGATTACTGAAGACAAACTTACCGAAATTTCTTCAGCCTTATTAGCTTTTGAAAAAGAACAAAATCCTGTTGACCTAGATGCGGAAAAGGAAAAATTGGTCAACCGTCTAAGTCCTCGTTTTGAAGCCTTAGAGCAAGCCATTGCCTCCAAAGATTTGGAAAAGGTTCGAGAAGTTTTTAAGAAAATGAATTCCACTTGGACTATCAATGAAAGTGTGGTTCGTGACAATAGTACAGCCCATTATGGCCGTGTTGAAACAGCTATTTCCTTCCTGCGTAGTAGCATGGAAACTGAACCTACAGATTTTAACTCCATCCAGACTTCCTTTGAGGACTTAAAAAAGGCTATTGATGATTTTGTAGCTGGAAAAGCAGTCGTAGCAACATCTTCTGATTTGAGTCTTAAAGACGGTATTGCCCTTTTGACAAAGGCTTTGGAACAATTCCAAGCTGGTGATCAAGCATCAGGAGCAGCTAGCATGAAGGAATTCATCACTATCTGGCCAACGATTGAAGGCTCTGTTAGCACGACCAATCCTTCCCTCTATACTCGAGTGGAAAGTGAAAGCCCTGTGATTATGGTCAAGGGAAGTGAGAAGGAATACCAAGAAAAATTAGAAAAACTGATTGCAGATTTATCACAAATTGATACTAGCGCACGTTACAATGCCTTTGATGCTATGCTGATTCTCCTGAGAGAAGGGGTAGAGGCTCTCTTAATCGTCATGGCCTTGGTGACGACCTTGAAAGCAGCCAAGATGCGAAAGGGACTCAAGTGGGTTTATGGTGGTGCTATCACTGGAATCATGGCTAGTCTCCTTATTGCTTTTATCCTGCAAATTGCCTTTCCAGCAGTAACATCAGGCTCCAATCGTGAAATCATCGAAGGAGCAGTGGGAATTTTTGCAGTAGCTATGATGATTTTGATTGGAATCTGGCTCCACAGCAAATCCTCGGTCAAAAAATGGAATACCTTTATGGAGTCACAAATGGAAACAGTGACCAAGACAGGCTCCTTTATTTCCATGTTTGCCCTCAGTTTTCTAGCTGTTTTCCGTGAGGGAGCAGAAACCATTCTCTTTTATGTTGGGATTTTACCAAGGATTTCCAGCTTTGAATTTGTCTTGGGAATCTCACTTGCCTTACTGGTTCTGGTAATTATTGCCATAGTGATGAATAAGGCCAGTCAATTCTTCCTGCCACATAATGTCTTCTTTATCCTGACTTGGATGATTTATGCCCTAGCCTTCAAGATGCTGGGAGTTAGTGTCCATGCTCTTCAGTTGACCAATATGGCACCAAATCACTTGCTGACAGGCTTTCCAACAATCGATTTGCTTGGAATTTATCCAAGTTGGGAAGGCTTGGTCAGCCAGATAGTCTTTGTTATTATTGTCTTGATTGTCACTTTCAGACAGGGTGAAGAATAGATGGATAGAAAAGAATTGACAATCGTGGAACATCTGATAGAATTTAGAAAGAGGTTATTGGCTGTGGTCATTTGTTTCTTTTTGGTATTCTGTGTTTCTCTGCTTTTTGCAGACCAGATTTACCAGTATGTGACCCAAGCTTTTCAGCAAAAGTTGATTGTTTTAGGACCTAATGATATTTTATGGATTTACATACGTTTGGCTAGTCTGATGGCCTTTACCATCACCCTACCTTACACGGTGTATCATATTTGGTCTTTCATCAAACCCGGTTTAAAGAAGGAAGAAGCTAGAGCAGTCTTTGCCTATATTCCAGCTAGTTTCCTTTGTTTTCTAGTTGGACTGGCTTTTGGTTTTTACTTTGTAACACCAGCCATACTTCAGGTTTTATTAGGGCTAGGAGAAGGTCTGTTTGAAACGCAGTTAACCGCCCAAAATTATCTGTCCTTTGTTTTTCAAACGACCTTGCCTTTGGCCCTGATTTTTGAATTGCCGGTTATCATTGCCTTTTTGACGTCGATTGGCCTCATTGGACCAGAATTATTGATTGCTTATCGCCGATATGCCTATTTTATCTTATTGGTACTTGCAGTCATCTTGACACCAGCTGACTTTGTCAGTGATTTGACAATGACTGCCCCCCTGATTTTACTCTATGAATTAAGTATTGTTGTCAGCAAATACATTATGAAACGCAAGCAGAAAGGAGAGAGAAATGGGAATCTTACGTGATATTGGAGCACCAGGATTGATTATCATCGTTTTAGGAGCTCTCTTGATTTTTGGACCAAAACGATTGCCTGAACTAGGCGAGTCAATCGGTAAAATGCTATCTGAATTTAAAAAAGCAGTTAAAGGAGCTGAAAATCAAGATAAGGAAGACTAAACCTTGTCTAATAAAAAACTTTGTACTCTGGAAGCCATCGCGTGGCTAGCTAGAGTGCAAAGTTTTTTTATTTTTTAGTTAAAATGAAGACTGTGTTCCTTATAAGTACAAGGTTATTAAGAGAGTGGTGGACATTAAAATGATGATTTTGAGTTTTTGTTATTTTTGCTTTGGAGCAAGGTAACATAGTCACTTTTGGTGTGAAATAAGTGGGAAAGAAAAACAGTTCTTTGAGTCTGGTCGATAAAGTAAAGCAAGATATACTGACCGATAATTTTTCCTCGCGTAGGGTACTTACTGTTGATTTTTAGTCCGATTTTTTCATCTGCATCAAAGCCAGCTTCAGGAAAAGTTTCTAAACTTTTTAAGCCGTCTAAAATTCTGGCTACAGTATTCTTAGCAGACTGAGGTGATAAAAGAACAGTAGTAATGTAGTCATGGATACTGTCAATTGCTTGACTCACTTCGGTAGATAGAATCACTTTATAAGCCATATCGTAGCCTCATATCATCTAGGGAAGTTCCTTGTCCGGATTCATATTCTCTTAAGGCGCGTTCAGATTGGGCTTGTAGTTCTTGAATCAATCGTTCACGGTGTAAATCTTCTGCAGTTTTTATTGGCAAATCCTGTTCGAGAACAATCTGCTCGATAAAAAGACTAATAGCATCCGTCATAGTCATTCCTTTTTCCTTGATGATAGCTCTAGCTTGTTCCATTGATGACTCATTGATTTTAAAATTGTACTGTTTAGTAAGTGATGTCGTCATGGTATATCTCCAATCTATACTATATATAGCTAGTATATATCTTTTATATTTTTTAGGCAAGAGAAAACTTTGTACTCTGGAAGCTATTGTGTGGCTAGCTAGAGTGCAAAGTTTTTTTGAGTCTGGAATATGAGAACAGCAGTTGATTTCAAGAAACAAAAAAGAACAGCCGAAGCTGTCTTTTTATCATTATTTGAGACCGTATTTTTTGTTGAAACGATCCACGCGTCCATCTGCTTGAGTGAACTTTTGACGTCCAGTGTAGAATGGGTGTGAGTCTGATGAAATTTCCACACGGATCAATGGGTAAGTTTCGCCTTCGAACTCAACTGTTTCGTTAGAGCGTTTTGTTGAACCGCTAAGGAATTGGTAACCAGTAGTTGTGTCCATGAAGACAACTGGGCGATATTCTGGATGGATATCTTTTTTCATTTTACAATATTTCCTTTCTGCCATGGTCTCTTTGCGAGCCATAGATTGTTACCATACTAGTCTATCAGATTCTGAAAAGTTTGGCAAGTATTTTATCAGTTTTTAAGCAAGTTTTTTAACTTTTGGTAGATGATTTCGTTTTCTTCTAGGCTATAGGAATTAGCACCACTTGCTAGAGGGTGGCCTCCACCATCATGTTCCTTGGCGATTTCATTGATAGGATGGATTTTACTACGTAAGCGAACGCGGTAGTGGCCATCAGCCTGCTCCACAAAAATTCCCCAGAGACTGACGCTGTCAATGCGTCCAGGTGCACCGACAATGGCTGCAGTTTCAGCATCGGTGACATTGAATCGTTTTAAGATTTCCTGACTCAGGATAACACGAGCAGCACCATTTTCATCCACTTCCAGATGGTCGTAGATGTAGCCTTGAAGTTTAGCAATTTTGTAACTCATAGTGTCCATTTTGCGAGTGAGAGCCGCAAAGTCAAAGTTATGTTCTCTCAAATAAGCAGCCAGGCGAAGAGTCCGTGCAGTGGTAGAAGGGTAGAGGAAACGACCTGTATCGCCAACGATTCCTGCAAAGAGCAACTCAGCAGCGCAATCTGACAAGGCTAGCTGGGTTGTTTGGGCAAATAGGGTAATCATCTCACTAGCGCTACTTGAACTAGTATCTACCCAAGATAAGTCGCCATATACATCATCATTTGGATGGTGGTCAATCTTAATGAGAAAATCACTTTGACTATAGCGCTTATCATCGATACGAGCGGTATTAGCTGTATCACAGACGATGACAAGGGCTCCTTGGTAGGCATTATCTTCAACAGAATCCATTTCAGCCATCCAAGTAAGAGTTGGTTCATCAAAACCAACTGCTTTGATGTTTTTTTCTGGGAAATGATGTTTGAGAAGAGCTTTCAAACCCACCTGACTTCCCAAGGCATCAGGGTCTGGTTTCATATGACGATGAATGATAATCGTGTCGTATTCTTTGATTTTTTCTAAAATTTGATGGCAAATTTCCATAAATAACCTCAATTCTTTCTCATTTCATTGTAGCACAAGAATTTTTATTTTTAAAATGAAAAAGATGTGATATAATGGAGAAAGATAAATTGAGGAGGACGATATGGTATTAGCAAAAATTGTATTTGCCAGTATGACCGGTAATACCGAAGAAATTGCAGATATTGTAGCAGACAAATTACGTGACTTGGGCTTGGATGTCGATGTTGATGAATGTACAACTGTTGACGCTTCAGACTTCTTGGAAGCTGACATCGCTATCGTTGCGACCTATACTTATGGTGATGGTGAATTGCCAGATGAGATGATGGACTTCTACGAAGACCTAGCAGATCTCAACTTGAATGGCAAAATCTACGGAGTGGTTGGTTCAGGAGATACCTTCTACGATGAATTCTGTAAGGCTGTTGATGACTTTAATCGTGTTTTTGTTTCGACAGGAGCAGAAAAAGGTTCAGAATGTGTTAAAGTTGATCTCTCTGCTGAGGAAGAAGACATTGAGCGCTTGGAACAATTCGCAGAAGAATTGGCTGCTAAAGTAGGATAAGTATAAACGTGCGCTGATGTAATCAATCAGTGCATTTTTCTTATCGTGAGTTAGGATTTTACTAGCCTATTTGGTGGCTTTTTGATACAATAATTCAAATAAAGGAGGAGACTGTATGGATTTAGATAGTATTCGTCAAGAAATTGATCAAATCGACGACCAAATCGTCAAGCTCTTAGAAGAACGAATGCATTTGGTTGAGGGTGTAGTTGCCTATAAGAAAGCTTCAGGTAAACCGATTTTAGATACCAAGAGAGAAGCGGTTATTTTTGAAAAGGTTAGAAGTCGTGTAGGAGATAAGCGCTATCAGGAAACTATTGTCGCGACTTTTTCGGACATACTCAAACGTTCGCGTGATTATCAGAATCAGAATATCAAATGAAAAAAGAACAATTTTATCCGCTAGGCATTTTTATAGCTGCTATGTTGGGCGGACTTGTGCGCTACCTTGTTTCTACTTGGTTATCAGCCAGTCCAGACTTTCCTTGGGGCACTCTCTTTGTCAACTATCTGGGAATTTTCTGCTTGATTTATCTTGTCAAGGGATATCTGGTCTATAAGGGGACTAGTAAGGGCTTGATTTTAGCACTAGGGACGGGCTTTTGTGGAGGTTTAACAACTTTTTCCAGCCTAATGCTTGATACTGTGAAGCTGCTTGATACAGGGCGTTATCTTAGTTTAGTCCTGTATTTGCTTTTGAGCATCGGTGGAGGCCTACTCTTAGCTTATTTTCTAGGGAGGAAGAAATGGTAATGGTCTATCTTGCAATTGCTTGTGGTTTCGGAGCTTTAGTGCGCTATTTCTTTTCCCGCTATAATCAAACTTCTAAATTGCCCCTCGGAACGCTCATAGTCAATCTTCTAGGTTGTTTTTTAATTGGATTATTCTACAATCATGTGGAGTCTAAGGAAGTCTATGCTATTTTAGCAACAGGATTTTGTGGAGGTTTGACAACTTTTTCGACCTTGAATGACGAACTCCAAAGATTGTTAAGTGATAGGAAGGGATTTTATTCTTATTTAGCTTTGACCTACCTCGGTGGTTTGATTGCGATTTTTTTAGGAATTCTGCTATAAATTTCTTTACTTTTTTGTGGAAATTTGGTAAACTGTATCTTGTGTGTAATGGACGCACAAAAATACAGTTTATCCGCTGAGGAAGATTCCTCAAGATTGACAAAGATAGGAGAATAAAATGAATCCATTAATCCAAAGCTTGACTGAAGGTCAACTTCGTACAGATATCCCATCATTCCGTCCTGGTGACACTGTTCGTGTACACGCGAAAGTTGTCGAAGGTAACCGTGAACGTATCCAGATTTTTGAAGGTGTTGTTATCGCACGTAAAGGTGCTGGTATCTCAGAAAACTACACAGTTCGTAAAATCTCTAACGGTGTAGGTGTTGAGCGTATCTTCCCAATCCACACTCCACGTGTTGAAAAAATCGAAGTTGTTCGTTACGGTAAAGTACGTCGTGCGAAATTGTACTACTTGCGTGCTCTTCAAGGTAAGGCAGCTCGTATCAAAGAAATCCGTCGTTAATTCGACTAAAACTCTGCTTTTTCAGCAGAGTTTTTATCTAGCTCCCTTAGTTCAATGGATATAACAACTCCCTCCTAAGGAGTAGTTGCAGGTTCGATTCCTGCAGGGGGCATAATAAGAAGCGTAAAGAAACATAAAGAATATTCAAAGTGTTTATTTGTAGGCAATCATCACAATTTAGTTTTTTAAAATAGGTTAGTATTTTTGGAATCTTTGACCAAAGTGTGACCAAAATTTGACCAAAAGTCAATGAATATAGAATAAAGTAGATCAGGAAGCTGGTCTATTTTATTTTGTAGTTATTGAGAAAAAGTGGTTTGTTTTAATTTGACTATTATACACATAATGCGTATAATAGTAAGTGTAAGGAGGTAACGAATATATATGCCACTTACAGGTAAAGAAATGGTGAAACTAGCTCTTGAGAATGGATGGGTTGAAGTTCGTCAAAGAGGAAGTCATCATCATTTTAAGAAAGAGGGTTTTTCTTATCTTGTCACGATTCCAGTTCATGGAAATGAAGATTTGGGAAAGGGATTGGAGAGAAAGATTCTCAAAGATTTAGGATTGTAATTTTTACTTTCCTAAGTCTTTTTACATCAGAGGTAGTAGAATGTTGGGGGTAGTAGAATGTTAAAAACGTATCCAGCTATTTTTCATAAAGAAGGAACAGGATATTGGGTAGAATTTCCAGAATTTGGTGGTGGTACAGAAGGAAAAAATATCGAAGAAGCGATGAAAAATGCTCGAGAAATGCTTGAAAATGTTTTAGCTTCTTATATCGATGAAGGGATGGCGTTGCCTACTCCAAGTGATATTTTAAAGATTGAAGTTTCAGATGGTTTTGTATCAATGATTCAAGTTGATCCTGCGCCTTTTGTGAGAAGTAACAAGGCGATTAGAAAGAACGTGACCGTTCCTGAATGGCTAGTTCGTCTTGCTGATCGAGAAAAGATTAACTATTCAGAAGTTTTGGCACAAGCATTAGAGAAGAAGTTGCAAGTTTAAATTTAAAGACTGTATTTATTAGGGAATAAGTTTGATATGTATTGGTAAAAGTGATACAATAGATATACAAGAAGAAAAGGAGAAATGCTATGTCACAAATTGCTGTAAGAGTAGATGATGAATTGAAAAAAGAAGCGACTGCGATTTTTAATGAGTTGGGGTTGGATATGTCAACTGCTGTGAAGTTATTTTTGAAGCAAAGTGTGTTGACAAGAAGTATTCCTTTTGAAGTTAAACTTGATTCTGAGTAAGGTGAAATAAAAGTGTGGATAGATATAATCTAAAGGGGTTCGGTTATGGTTTATACAATAGATCAGATAAAGGAAAAAATTGTTCCTGTTGCTAAACAATATGATTTATCTAAAATTTATCTATTTGGCTCTTATGCTAGGGGCGAAGCTGATGGGAAAAGTGATGTTGATATTGCTTTGGAGTTAGAGGATGATTCTATATATTTTGATGTATATGGTAGACTTTTGACTATTTTTGATGGTAATATAGATATTCTATTGGTTAGTGATTTACTTTCTCCAAAAACAAACATTGGGAAGTTAGTCAAGAAAAATTTTTTGAATGATAGAGAGGTTATTTATGAGAAGTCAATCTCTTGAAACTGATATAGCATATTTGAAGGATATGGTTTTATATCTTGATAAGGCCGATGCTGTTTTGTATAAAGCAAGAAGATATAATTTACCTTTAGATGATGATATGGTAGTTGATTCTATCGCTATGAATTTAGGACAGGTAGGAGAACAGTTATCGTTAGGCAAATTATCAGAGGAAGTAAAACAGAAGTATTCAGATAGGATAAACTGGACTCAGATAAAAGGTTTTAGAAATTTTATTTATCATAATTATTCTAACTTAAATTTTAAAATTATAGAGGGTATATTGAAGGAATCTGTTCCCAAAACGAAAGAATCTTTACACTCGATTATAAGAGAATTAGAAGGTGAATTATAAAATAGAAAATGAAAGAGAAACTCTAAAAACGTATGGAAGATTTGCTAGAAATCGACAAATTTTATTCCTCAAAAAACGAATACTTCCATAAGAGAAATTATTATTGATGAAGATTTAATATCTGTATTGGATGCATTGAAAGAGGAACAAGATAAGGTTCTTTATAATCGTGAAGAATTAAAGAAATATGATTTGGTCTTTTGTGATAGAAGGTATAAACTTTCTACAAATTATGGATTGAATAAATACTTGAAAGTATTTTTATCCGAACTTGGGATAGGTAGCCAAACCATGATAGCAAAAGCAGGCAGGCATATTTACGGTTTATATTTATTAGACTTCCTGCAAAACTAGAATCCTAGTTCATGATTGATAATACCAACAATCAAATTCATTCGTAAGCCGAAGC
>NZ_VMNC01000052.1:0-12230 GCF_013277505.1 Streptococcus sp. k-378
TGTTTACTTGCTTCATAATCCATAGAACTATTATACCATATATTGTTTCGCAGGAAGTCTAATAATGTTCGAAATTGAAGCAGGTTAAAGAGACAACTAAAGGCTTGTCGCATAAAAGACTGCATGATAGCCAAATTGACCTGCTACTGCAGAACCTGCCATGGGACCAACAACACCTCCCAGATAAAAGAATACCTGATTGAAGGCAAAGACCCTCGAAATGCCGGCTTTGGGAGTCATTTTGCTGAGTAGGGCATTAACCCCGGGAATCAAGGCACCGGTTCCCAATCCAAAGAGGAAACGATAGAGTCCTAGTTGAAGGGGGCTAGAGGCATTGGCACAGAGGAGATAGATGATGACTGAATAAAACTGGGCGACAACCAAGAGACGATGATTGCCCACCTTGTCACCTAGCTTGCCCATGACTCCTGCACTCATCATGCTGGAAAAGCCCATACTGGACACAATCAAACCAGAGACAAAAAGAAGATTCTCTGTCTGCCCTAAGTCGCGTACATAAAGAGCCAAAATAGGGCCAATCGATTGAGCTGAAAATTGGATGACAAAACTGGTTAAAAAGAGATTGAGCAAAAGATAGGGATATTTAACCGAGGTAAATAATTCCTTTGTTGGAATAGCCTTTTCCTTGGCTACTGGTTGAAAATCTTCCTTGATAAAGCAAATAGTCAAAATAGCAGCTAAAAATAGAAAACTACCAACCAGTAAGAAAACTGTACGAATGCCAAATAATTCTGCGATAAAGCCACCAATAAAGGGACCAGTTAGAGTACCTGCAACTACGCCTGTAGACAAAGTACCTAAGGCAGAGCCTGATTTCTCCTTGGGAACCTGACTGGCTATCAGTGCCGTTGCATTAGGAACAAAACCTGCAAATACACCGTTTAGTAAACGAAGAAAGATTAACCAATAGATATTTGGGACAAAGGCCAAGCCTCCCATAGTGATAGTCATAGCAAGACCTGCCCGAATCATCATGGGTTTTCGGCCGTATTTGTCAGCAAGAATACCCCAAATAGGAGAAAAGAGCGCCGCGGAAATAGCAGAGACAGAAATTGCTAAGCCTGCATAAAAAGCGACTTGCTGACTCCCTACACCTAGATTTTCCACGAAGATGGGCATAAAAGGTACAACCAAAGAAATACTGGCTCCTGTCAGAAAATTACCAAACCAGGCAATACGCAGATTATCCTTCCAGTTAATCTCTGTCATCTTGCCTACCTCCCTCAAGAAGGATATGCACTTGATTAAGAAGCTGGTTCTGATTGCCATTATTATCAAGAACCTGGCTGGCCAAATCTTTCTTTTTTTCTAAAGGCCACTGGGCTGCCAGACGAGACTCAGCTTCATCTTTGGACAACTGGTCCCTTTTCATTAAGCGTTCTACTTGGGCATCTCGGTCCACATAGACCAACCAAGTCTCAGCAAACCAATCGCTGTAGTCCTGCTCAAAAAGTAGGGGAATATCCATGAAGAAAATCTCTTCTGTCTGAGCCAACTGTTCTCTCAAAGTAGCCAGTTCCTCACGGATAATCTCCCCTTGAATTTGCTTAGACCATTTTTGCTCTTCAGGATTTGAAAAGATGAGACTAGCTAGGAGAGGGCGATTGAGTTCTCCGTTTTCAAGAATGATTTCTTGCCCAAAGTGCTGTACTAGAGCCTCAAACAGACGACCACCAGATTTCTGTAGTTGGTGGACGACTGCGTCGGCATCCACTACTTGAAAGCCTTGCTGTCTTAGAAAATTTGTCACAGTTGACTTACCAGAGGCAATTCCCCCAGTGATTCCGATGATTTTTCTCATCAGTCCCTCCTTTGACAGTTTGGACAAAAGTGGGTGCCTCGTCCGCCTAGTTGAATTTTCTCAATGATGGTACCACAGCGTACACATTCTTGACCAGTCTTATCATAGACCTGATGAAAATCCTGCATGCTTCCATCTTCCCCAAAGGCATTGGTATAGGTCCGAATGGTGGAACCGCCTTTTTCAACAGCCTGGCCCAAAACAGCAATGGTCTGGTCATGAATGGCAGTCGCTTCTTCTGCTGTCAAAGTCTGGGAAGGTCTAGCTGGATGAACCTGAGCTCGCCAGAGAACCTCATCCACATAGATATTGCCAAGTCCAGCTACCAAGGTCTGGTCTAGGAGATGGGATTTGATAGGCTTTTTGGACTTGGCAAGGGAAGCTTGAAAGACCTGTAAATCAAAGTCTTGTTCGCTTGGTTCAGGACCTAATTTTTTAGAAATAAAGTAGGCGTCTAAAAGGTCAGGCACCAAGAGTTCCATGGTTCCAAACTTGCGTACATCCTCATAAACAAGCGTACCCCCATCTTCAAACCGGAAGAAAACATGGGCATGCTTGCGTTCAGGCACTTGGTCTGGATAATAAAAATACTTGCCCTCCATCCGCAAATGGGAAATCAAGACCTTGTCTGTCAGGCAGAAAAGCAAATATTTTCCACGACGTCCCATTGACTCGATAATCTGACTAGGCAATTCCCTTTGAAACTCTTCCAAATCCGTCTTAATCATCTTGGGGTAGCGAATTTCTATACTCGAAATCTTCTTTCCTATAATCAATTTTTCTAAGCTACGACAAACGGTTTCAACCTCAGGTAATTCAGGCATAAGTCCTCCTTCTGTAAAAACAAGAAGCAGGCATGAGCCTACCTCTACTTAGTATTCTCTTTCATTATAGCCAAAGTCAGCCAAATCTAGCTTTTTATCGCGCCAGTTTTTCTTGACCTTGACCCAGGTTTCTAGGAAGACCTTGTCTCCTAGCATGAGTTCGATATCACGACGGGCCATGCTACCGATTTTCTTAAGCATAGCGCCACCTTTACCGATGATAATCCCTTTTTGGCTATCGCGCTCGACCATGATGGTTGCACGGATGTGAACCTTGTCTGTCTCTTCGTCTCGTTTCATAGAGTCAACAACTACTGCTACAGAATGCGGAATCTCTTCACGAGTTAGGTGCAAGACTTTCTCGCGAACCATTTCTGAAACTAAGAAACGTTCTGGATGGTCTGTGATTTGATCAGACGGGAAATATTGGAAACCTTCATCCAGATTTTCACTCAAAATATCCACTAGACGAGACACGTTATTTCCCTGAAGGGCTGAGATTGGAACAATTTCCTTAAAGTCCATTTGATTACGGAAGTCATCAATCTGAGACAAGAGCTGGTCTGGATGGACCTTATCGATTTTATTCACCACCAAAATCACAGGAACCTTGGCAGCCTTGAGACGCTCGATAATCATATCGTCCCCCTTACCACGCGCTTCATCAGCAGGCACCATGAAAAGAACGGTGTCCACTTCGCGAAGGGTACTGTAGGCAGACTCAACCATGAAATCTCCGAGAGCTGTTTTAGGTTTGTGAATCCCTGGTGTGTCGATAAAGACAATTTGCTCCTTATCAGTCGTGTAAATTCCCATGATTTTATTGCGCGTTGTCTGCGCCTTGTCACTCATGATGGCAATCTTTTGCCCCATAACGTGATTTAAAAAGGTTGACTTCCCAACATTGGGACGTCCTAAAATGGCTACAAAGCCTGATTTAAAAGTCATAATTTCCTCTTACTGTTTAAAATAATAAATCCCAGATTCGTGGGAGAAAAATCAATGCGCCTGTTAAGGCTGCGAAAAGAGAAACCACTAATACCGCGCCAGCCGCCATATCCTTGGCATTTTTAGCCAGCATGGAAAAGTGATAGTGACTGGCCAAATCCACCACATTTTCAATAGCAGAGTTGATAATCTCAAAGGCTACTACCAAGAAAATACTCAATAGGAGAAAGAGCCATTCGATTCGTGACACCTGAAAAACAAAACCTGCAAGGATGACCACTAGAGCCGTCACTGCGTGTTTTCGCATATTGCGTTCTTCCTTGATAGCAGTAAAAATACCTGTCAAAGCAAATTCTAAACTGGATATCAGGTCACGATTTTTCCATTTTCGTTTATTGTCTTGTGAGTCCATAGGCTGTCAAAATTTCTTCTTGTAAACCGAACATCTCCGCTTCTTCTTCCGGAGTGTAGTGATCATAGCCGTTAATATGTAAAAAGCCGTGTACTGCCAAGAAGCCCATCTCACGCTCAAAGCTGTGACCATATTCTTCGGCCTGCTCATGAGCCTTATCGATAGAGATGAACAATTCCCCAATATAGGCATCAAACTCAGACATCATCTCTGCCAATTCTGGATTTTCAAGCAAATCCTCTTCGTCAAAGGCAATTCCCAATTCTGGTTTATACTCAAGGCTGATGACATCTGTCGGACGGTCGGTGTCACGGTACTCCAGATTAAGTTCATGACTACGCTCATTGGTCACAAAAGTGACTGCCATCTCCTTGTCTTCTTTTCCTAATTTTTGGGCTGCAAATTCCAAAATTTCTTGGGTTTGTTGCAACATTTCTTTTGAAACTTGACCAGTTTCATCTACCATTTCAATATACATGTGCTTCTCGTTTCTCTTTACTTGGCTTTATTATACCACATTTCCATGATTTTATTCTACCTTTTTGATATAATACTATGGAATACAATCACAAGGAGAGAACGATGTCATTTGACGGATTTTTTTTACACCACATAGTTGAGGAATTGCGAAGCGAATTAGTGAATGGTCGCATCCAGAAAATCAATCAGCCTTTTGAACAAGAGTTGGTCTTGCAAATCCGCAGCAATCGCCAAAGCCATCGCCTGCTCCTTTCTGCCCATCCAGTTTTTGGACGCATTCAGCTGACCCAAACGACTTTTGAAAATCCAGCCCAACCTTCTACCTTTATCATGGTTTTGAGAAAGTATTTGCAGGGGGCCCTGATTGAGTCGATTGAGCAAGTGGAAAATGACCGTATTGTGGAAATGACAGTTTCCAATAAAAACGAGATTGGAGACCATATCCAGGCTACCTTGATTATCGAAATTATGGGGAAACACAGTAATATTCTACTGGTCGATAAAAGCAGTCATAAAATCCTCGAAGTTATCAAACACGTCGGCTTTTCACAAAATAGCTACCGCACCTTACTTCCAGGATCGACCTATATCGCTCCGCCAAGTACAAAATCTCTCAATCCTTTTACTATCAAGGATGAAAAGCTCTTTGAAATCCTGCAAACCCAAGAACTAACAGCAAAAAATCTTCAAAGCCTCTTTCAAGGTCTGGGACGCGATACGGCAAATGAATTGGAAAGGATACTGGTTAGTGAAAAACTTTCCGCTTTCCGAAATTTTTTCAATCAAGAAACCAAGCCATGCTTGACTGAGACTTCCTTCAGTCCAGTTCCTTTTGCAAATCAGGTGGGAGAGCCTTTTGCAAATCTTTCTGATTTGTTGGACACCTACTATAAGGATAAGGCTGAGCGCGACCGCGTCAAACAGCAGGCCAGTGAACTGATTCGTCGTGTTGAAAATGAACTTCAGAAAAACCGACACAAACTCAAAAAACAGGAAAAAGAGTTACTGGCGACAGACAACGCTGAAGAATTTCGTCAAAAAGGAGAATTGCTGACAACCTTCCTCCACCAAGTGCCTAACGACCAAGACCAGGTTATCCTAGACAACTACTACACCAACCAACCTATCACGATTGCGCTTGATAAGGCCTTGACTCCCAACCAAAATGCCCAACGCTATTTTAAACGGTATCAGAAACTCAAAGAAGCTGTCAAATACTTGACTGATCTGATTGAGGAAACCAAGGCCACTATTCTCTATCTGGAAAGTGTAGAAACCGTCCTCAACCAAGCTGGGCTGGAAGAAATCGCTGAAATCCGTGAAGAATTGATTCAAACTGGCTTTATCCGCAGAAGACAGCGGGAGAAAATCCAGAAACGCAAAAAACCAGAACAATATCTAGCAAGCGATGGCAAAACCATCATCTATGTCGGCCGAAACAACCTACAAAACGAGGAGCTAACCTTTAAAATGGCACGCAAAGAGGAACTTTGGTTCCATGCCAAGGACATTCCTGGAAGCCACGTTGTCATCTCAGGCAATCTTGACCCATCTGATGAAGTCAAGACAGAAGCAGCAGAACTAGCTGCCTACTTCTCTCAAGGTCGCCTGTCAAATCTGGTGCAGGTAGATATGATTGAAATCAAGAAACTCAACAAACCAACTGGTGGAAAACCCGGCTTTGTCACCTACACAGGACAAAAGACCCTCCGTGTCACACCAGACCCAGAAAAAATCGCATCCATGAAAAAATCCTGATTTTACTTAAAATCAGGATTTTTAACATACTATTCACTCAAATCATATCCAATTATAGGACTAATCTTTGCCACCTAGTTTCTCATTGATTTTCATCATCACACTAGCAATTTTTTCACCCCAATAAGGGTCTGAGGCATATTCTACATTCATACCAAACGCCTTGTTTCCAAGGAAAGTTCTTCCCCTATCGATATAATTTTCCTTAATCCACTTGCTTGCACCTAAAATTCCCTTATCCACATCATCAAATGTCTTAGCAGAAAGGTAAGGGGTCGTATCATAGGCTGTAATGCCAAAGAAATTATTCTTATCTTTGGCAATTTTACTTCTTCCCCAGTCACTTTCTAGGGCACTATGGGCAAGGAGATAAAGGGCATTGATATGGTAATGTTCTTCGGCTTCCTTAAAAGTAGCGCCCTTGTTCTCCAAAAGGCTATTGTTAATGTTTAGCAAACTAAATACCTTATCCAATTCTTCAGCACTGTAGTTGGTAGCCTCTGTTAAATCTTTGAAAAGGAAGGGATTCTCAAGCTTAAAACCATCAAAATGCAGGCCATCTGCCGAATAATATTTCTTGCCTACTTCCATATCAGAAAGATGAGAAGCTACTGGGATACTAGCATTCTGAGCCACATAGTGATAAAAACGGTGGCCATCACTCTCATAATAAGGGATAAAGTCCTTACTGGCATCTAGCGCTTGTAAATCTTCTGTTTTCATATAGCCTGACAAACCAGAAATAGTAATAGCCAGGCGCTTGTCATCACTTTTTCTATCCTTATCTAGCCAAACAACACTAGCTTGCGATATATAGGAGAGCTTTTCACCATCTGCATTATAGATATTTGCTGTGACTGGTACTACTTGATAATAAGCAGCATTTTCATTTGTAGCTTTTTCTCCACGCCATTTACCATCGCTTCCAAGCTGATAACCATCTACTGTCTCATTTTTCGCCATGTAGCCACCGGATTTGAAGTAGTACCAGGCTTGACTTTTAGAATCGTAGACCCATTCTTTTTTAGCCATTTTGCCATCAGACTTGAGGTAAAACCATGACTCCTTATCCCAAATCCATTCATTGGCTGCCATGTAGCCACCAGATTTGAAGTAGTACCAGGCTTGACTTTTAGAATCGTATAACCATTCTTTATCTGCCATTTTGCCATCAGATTTGAGATAAAACCATGACTTCTTATCCCAAATCCATTCATTGGCTGCCATATAGCCACCAGATTTGAGATAATAATAGTGACCATTCTCGAAAATCCATTCTTTATCAGCATAGTTTCCATTTTCTTTGATGCAAAACCAAGATTCCTTATCCCAAATCCATTCATTGACTGCCATGTAGCCACCGGATTTTAGATAATAATAGTGACCATTCTCGAAAATCCATTCTTTATCAGCATGGTTTCCATTTTCTTTGATGTAAAACCAAGATTGGTATTGTCTGTCAAAAAGCCAACCTTGCTGTACTTTGGCACCAGTGGCATTCACATAAGCCTGGTCAATCCACTGACTTGTCAGTAAATAACCACCAGATTTAAAATAATAGTCCTTCCCTTTAATTTGGAGCCATTCTTTCTCTGCGTGTTGTCCATCTGCTTTGATGTAAAACCAAGCATCATATTGAGAATCATAAACCCAGTCTTCTATTACCTTGGCACCTGTTGCACCAACATAGGAAGTTCCTACCCAAGCATTTCTTTTCAGCTTTCCATTTTGGTCAAGATAATAAAAGGCTCCCTTGTCTTCTATCCATTCTGATTTGGTCATATAGCCACCAGATTTGAGATAAAAATAGTCGTCACCTTGCTTTAGCCATTCATTTTCAGCATAGTTAGCATCTGCTTTTATATAGAACCAAGATTGATAATGAGTATCAAAAACCCACTCATTCGCTGCTTGACTGCCATCTTCTTTCAGATACTGTTTTCCTTGCCAAGTACCATCACTAGCCATTGCACCCTCTGGACTAGCTAAGAAAAATAGCAGAGCTAAAAAAATAAATCTTACTTTCTTCATTAACCTTCTTCCTCTGTTCTTATTTATTTTATTGTACCAAAATTCTCCTAAATTCATATTACAAACTAATAAAAAATCAAGAACAGATTGATTGCAGGTTACCTCAGAGACTCTTTTACTTCCTGACGGAGTTCTTCCAGACTGCTAATACCGTATTTATCCATGACTTTTGGTAAATTTTCGATGATGTCAGGGCAGGCATAAGGATTGGTAAAGTTAGCTGTTCCAACTCCGATAGCAGATGCCCCAGCCAGATACATTTCTAGGGCAGCTTCAGCCGAATCCACTCCCCCCATTCCAATGATAGGCAGGTCTGTTGTTTGGGCTACTTGGCGGATGAGTTTGAGGGCTACTGGAAAGACTGCTGGACCTGACATTCCACCTGTTCCATTGGCCAAGATTGGTTTTCTGGTTTTGAGGTCAAAGCGCATTCCAACCAGAGTATTGATCATGGTCAAGCCACTTGCTCCCGCATCTTCTGCAGCTTTTGCGACTGTGACAATATCCGTCACACTAGGAGTTAGTTTGACATAAACCGGTACATCAGAAGCCTCTACAGCTGCTTTCACCACATCATAAGCCAAATCTGGGTCTTGACCAATCAAAAGCCCGTGATTACAGTGATCTACGTTGGGGCAAGAAATATTGAGCTCAATAGCCTTTATATTAGCTGCCTTGGAAATCCCATGAGAAACAGCTGCATATTCTTGTTTTGAAAAACCAGCCACATTGGCAATAATAGGAAGATTTGGATATTCTCTTTCCAGCCAAGGTAACTTTTCAGCCAAAACAACTTCCAAACCCGGATTTTGCAAGCCAATTGCATTGAGCATACCAGCAGGCGTCTCTGCCACTCTTGGAGTTGGATTGCCAAAACGGGATTCAAGGGTTGTCGCCTTGATCATAATAGAACCTAAAAGGTCTAAATCATAGTACTTGGCATACTCTTGTCCAAAACCAAAACAGCCTGATGCTGGAATAATCGGATTTTTCAAATCCAAACCAGGTAGAGACACTTGTAATCGATTTGTAGTCATAATTTTCTCCTTATAATACAACTGTTCCTGTGCGGAAAACAGGACCATCTTCACAGACGCGTTGGCTGACCGTCTCGCTTTCTGGTACTTTTAGAACACAGGCATAGCAAGCTCCCATCCCACAAGCCATACGAGATTCCAGAGATAAATAGGCTCTTGGGTGATCATCAAAGGTTTGATTGATATACTTCATCATTCCTGGAGCCCCACACGAGTAAACAGCATCAAACTGACTATCTAAATCATTGATAACAACGGAAACATTTCCCTTGATGCCATAAGAACCATCATCTGTCGTTACAAAGACCTGACCATACTGAGCCAATTCCGTTTTCAAAATAACAGCATCCTTATTAGCAAAGCCAAGGACAGTCACTACTTTCACACCACGCGCATGCAATCCCTTAGCAAGCTCAAGCAAGGGCGGAACACCAATCCCCCCACCAACAAGGAGAACCTGGCTCTGCTCATCAAGGTCAGACAAGTCAAAACCATTTCCCTGAGGCCCCATCACATCAAGAGTATCTCCCTGACTTAGGGTTGAGAAAATAGCTGTCCCAGCTCCCTCAATTCGGTAAATGAGATGACACTGCTTCTTAACCTTATCGATAGACGAAATTGAAATAGGACGACGCAAAAGATGGGCATCATCAGGCACACGCAGATGTAGAAATTGTCCTGCTCGCATGACTTCAACCATTTCTCCTTCTAAGACTAGTTCAAAGATTGCTGGCGCGATTTCCTCCTGTGCAACCACCTTCATGGTTTCCAAACGAATGGCACCCAAACGTTTCTTACATGTGGGATTCATGACTTTTCCTCCTTAAATTTTAAGGGGACCAGACAAAGAAAAGACCTTGCGATTGCAAGGCCTCAGTTAAAATTGTACAACAGAAGAGAGCACACTCAAAAGTCTCCTCTAGAAAATTGTACTATTCTTTTATCTGACACCTTGTGAGTCTCTCTGGACTCCCCTTAAAGGTTAAATTTTTATTAGTATACTCTTTCAGCTAAAAAAAGTCAAGTAGAAAAGGAACATTCTACTTGACCTCATGAGATTATTTTTCACGAATGACTTCGACCTTGTAGCCATCAGGGTCTTTGACAAAGTAATAGTTTGGTGTAGTTCCTGGTAGGCCATTTGGCTCAGTCACTTCATAGCCTTTTGCACTGTGCTCTTGATGAAGAACCTCAAGATCAGGTGTACTTAGGGCGATATGAGCAAAGCCATCTCCAACCACATAAGGGCCGTGATCGTAGTTATAAGTCAATTCCAACTCATAGTCATCACCCTCAAGACCTAGATAGACAATCGTGAAGGCATGATCTGGAAAATCTCTGCGACGCAATTCTTTAAAACCAAAAGCATCTTGATAGAATGCAATTGATTTTTCAAGATTTTCTACTCGCAAGCAAGTATGTAGCATTTTTGAAGCCATATTTTTCTCCTTTATTTTTAAAAAGACTGGACAATCCTCTTCCAGTCTCATCAGTTGTTATTTACCAAGTTTTGCTTTAGCTGCATCTGCAAGAGCTGTGAAAGCTGCTGCATCGTTAACAGCCAAGTCAGCAAGCATTTTACGGTTAACTTCGATCTCAGCCAATTTCAAACCATGCATCAATTGTGAGTATGAAAGTCCGTTCATACGAGCTGCCGCGTTGATACGAGTGATCCACAATTTGCGGAAGTCACGTTTTTTCTGACGACGATCACGGTATGCATAGTAGTAAGAGTTCATTACTTGTTCTTTTGCAGTACGGAACAAGATGTGTTTAGCTCCATAGTAACCTTTTGCTAATTTAAGAATACGTTTACGACGTTTGCGTGATACAACGCCACCTTTAACACGTGCCATGTTTTATTTCCTCCAAATATTTCCTAGAATTATTTACTTACAGTCAAGCTATTATTTCAAGCGAGTAAGCATTGCTTTGATACGTTTGTAATCTCCTGAATGCACCATAGATGCTTTACGAAGATGACGACGTTGTTTCTTAGTTTTTCCGTGGAAACGGTGAGAAGTGTAAGCACGGAAACGTTTAAGTCCACCAGAACCTGTACGTTTGAAACGTTTAGCTGATGCGCGGTGTGTTTTTTGTTTTGGCATGATTTTTTCTCCTTTATTTAACTTTCTGACAATTATTTTTTGTCAGTCGCTGGCGCCAATTGCATGAACATTTGACGTCCATCCATTTTAGCACGTTGTTCGATGATGGCAATATCTTGAGTTGCTTCAGCAAACTCGGCTAAAACTTTTGCACCAATCTCTTTATGGGTAATCATACGACCCTTAAAGCGAATAGATACCTTAACTTTATTTCCTTTTTCAAGGAATTTGCGTGCATTGCGAAGTTTTGTATCAAAGTCACCCTTGTCAATCGTTGGACTTAGACGAACTTCTTTCACAGTAACAACGCTTTGTTTTTTACGTTGTTCTTTTTGCTTCTTCTGGTACTCAAATTTGAACTTACCGTAGTCCATAATTTTTGCAACAGGCGGTTTGGCTTGGGGTTGAATCAATACTAGGTCAACATTAGCGTTATCAGCCAAAGCTTGCGCTTCACTGAGTGGCTTGATGCCTAGCTGTTCTCCTTCAAGACCAATCAAGCGAACTTCACGTACACGAATCTCATCATTGATGAATAAGTCTTGCTTTGCTATGGTTTTCACCTCTTTTGTTTTATTAGAGAAAAACAAAAGCGGACTCGTAAATATACAAGCCCGCACGTTATGATAGCGTTTCTTCGAAACTTTTCATCCGTAGGGCCAGGCAACTTAATGTCACAAGGCGAGAAGCTCTCACTTCTGCTTTTCTCAACTTTTATATGATATCAAGTTTTCTAGCTCTTGTCAAGATAAAAAGTTATTTTTTTGAAAAGTTTCTGTTTGTATTTTGGCGTTCAATCACAAACACAAG
>NZ_VMNC01000053.1:0-22418 GCF_013277505.1 Streptococcus sp. k-378
TTTAATAAATGCCATACTCCATTATAACATACATAACCATATACAACAAACAAAAAAGTTGAAAAATAGTCGGAAAATCCAGATGTACCAAGGGATTAAGTAAGGTCGGCGGAGAATTAAGTGATAAAGTCGGGATTATACCATATTTTGTTTCGCAGGAAGTCTAATAATAATATTTATCTTTCCTATCGAACACTTTCTATTTCCCAACTTTTCCAACCTTTAAACCGTATAGCTCCTTGTTGGTCAGTTCGGTAAACTTTGCTATTGATACCTTCCAGTCGGGTCAAAGTTTCCTGATGGGGGAGTTTCGTTCGATTGTTCTTTCCAACTGAGATGAGAGTGATCTCTGGTTTGAGCTGTTCTAGAAAGGCTGAACTTGATGATTTTTTAGAGCCATGTTGGCTAGCTTTCAAAACATCCACCTCTAGGTCAGGATATTGCTTCAGCAAGTCCTTCTCTCCTTTCTCCTCCAAATTTCCTGTGAAGAGAAAGTACTTATCCAAAAGTTTCCCATACAGAACTAGGGAATCATCATAACCTCCATCTCCCATTTTCCTTGGAGATAGGATTTCTAACTGACTCCCAAAAATTGCCAAGTTCTCTCCTGTTGTCACACTGCGTACCTTGGTTTGAGTTGCCTGTAGTTCTGCAACAATTTCCTTCTGTTTCAAACTACCTTTGGACACTAAAATTTCGCCTACATGGAAAGCCTTGGTCACCTCCAACAAATCTCCAACATGTTCCTTGTCCGTATTTGTCAAAATCAGCTGGTCAATCTTGGCCACTCCTCGACTTTTAAGATAGGGTATCAAGTTTCTCTGTGAATTGCTGGTCGTCGTCTTTTCTTGCCATTTTTCGATTTTGTTATCAGATTCTGCCTTGCCACCTACATCTATGAGAATGGTTTTACCAGTTACATCCCGTAGGAAAAGACTTTCGCCTTGCCCAACATCCATCATAGTGATTTCATTTTCCAGTGGATGCTTGGTAAGGAAAAAGAGACCTGTAACCAATAAGCTCAATACTGCTAGCCTTTTAATATTTTTCCTCAAATCATAGACCAAAGCCAAGGAAATTAATAGTAGTATCAACAGCCATGCATTGGGTTGTCCAAAGACCAGAGGTCTACTTGCCACCTGTGATACCAAGCGAATCATCCCCTCCAACCATTCAAAAATAAAGTTCAGCTGAATGACTGGATAGAGAAAGGAAAGGACAAATAAGATAGACAAGAGCGGTAAGAAGACCAAGTCAAAAAGAAAGGAAAAGACAAAGGTCAAAAGGATAGACCAAGGTTGAAATTCCGCAAAATAGAAGGATAGAATGGGCAATATGCCCAAGGAGATGACTAGACTTTCACTAGTAACAGCCTTGAGCCCCTCCCCTTCTTTGCTGGTCATGGTCAGGATAAAAGCATAAGCACAGGACAAGACTCCTCCTGCTGTCAAGAAAAAGTTTGGCATGACAATAAAGAGGACAAGCACCGTCAAGGCAAAATTATCCAAGCCCTTAACACCATGTTGAGCCAGTAACTTTTGCAGGAGACTGCGAATGACCGAGGCTGAAAATCCTGTCAGCCCTGCGTAGATAAGGGAAAAGGGATAAATCAGCCATTTCAACTTTTCTTGGGTCAAGCCCAATCGAAAGAGAAGTTTCTTAAATCCATCCATGAAAAAGCCTACCTGCATACCCGACAAGGCAAAGAGGTGGATAATTCCTAGACTGGAATAAAGCTCATTCATCTCCTCAAAATCTGTGTCCAGATGCCCTAACAAGAGACCTGTCATGTAATTGCGCATAGGGTCTGGAAAATGCGTCTTAATCCAAACTACAGCCTTACGGCGTAAATTGGACAGGTTTTCACCTATATCCCAACTGCCGACTTTTTGAAGCGACTGGATTCTTTTGATATTGAGAGTCTGGTAAATCCCCTGAGTCTTCAGATAGGCTTGATAGTCAAAGCCACCAAAATTTCTCTGCCCTTCTGGCTCCGAAAGCTTCCCTTCTAGTTCTATATCATAAAGGTCTGTCAAGGCTTGAAAGGCTTCTTTCTCCTCCTCGGACTGGAGTTTATAATAAACTTGAAAAATACGTCCATCAGACTTGCCACGAAAGGATAAGCTATCACCATTAACCTTAATAGTATCAGGCAAAATCCGTACCCTTTCAACATAATGCGCCAAATGTTGACTCGCTTGACTCTGTTGCCAATTTTGAAACAGAAACCAAAATCCAAAGATTCCGCAAATTACTAGAACTTTTCCAACAGACTTCAACGGAAATTGGATAAAGAGACAGACTAGCAGAAAAACAAAGCACAACAAAGCAAGATAGGATGAAGAAAAAATGGCGTAGTAAAGCCAGAGCAATAGAAAACTCAGGTAAATTAGGGGAATAGAGAAATTCTTAATCCACTGTAACATAGTCTTTTAACTTTTCTATAGTCTTGGCACCAATGCCAGAGACCTTTTTGAGCTCGTCTACTGACTTGAATTCCCCATTTGACTCACGATGGTCGATAATGTCCTGAGCTCGTTTTCCTCCCAGTCCCTTGACCTGTTTAAGCTCTTCCAGACTGGCCTTGTTAATATTGACCTTCTTTTCCTTGCTTGTTGAAGAAGCCGTCCCAGAACCTGCCTGCTGACTAGCTGATTCTTCTCCCTTAGTTGGAACATAAACCAGAGCCTCATCACTAATTTTCTGAGCTAGATTAAGCGACTTGCTGTCTGCTTGCTCTGTCAAGCCACCAGCCTTCTGAACAGCGTCATTGACTCTACTACCTACAGGCAAATCATAAATTCCTGGTGCTTTAACAGCTCCTTTTACATCTACTGTGATTAAATCTTTTTCAACAGGTTCTTCCTTTTCTTCCTTTTTCACTTCCTTTTCGGTCGATGAATCCTTGGAAACAGCTACAACTTCTGCCTGTAAATTCCTTTCTTTTACAGGTGTTTGTGGAGCTGGTTTTAGCAGGAAAAATCCGCCTACAAGCAGGCCCAGACCAGTACAGATGACAATGATTTTATACTCTTTGATTTTCTCGATAATTGCTTCCATATTTTCTCCTCTCTTAGATTATTCGTAAGAGGAAGAAAAAACAGTCGAAAATTTCTTATCAACTGCTTATTTATTTGCAAAATAGTCTTCCTTGGTCAAGGCATAATGAACTCTTGTCACGATTCGGCCTTCTTCATGCTGGTCCATACAAGCATAAGCTTCTTCGTGGGAAAAACGCATGCCTGATTTCTCCATGACCTTTCCTGACGCGGGATTAGCCTTATCGTGTAAAGCAACTAACTTATTCATTCCTATCTTCTCAAAAGCTAGCTCAATTACGGCACGATTGGCTTCTGTCGTCAATCCTTGATTCCAATACTTTTTATTGATAATGTAGCCAATAGCTGCCTTCTTAAGAACAGGATCAATCTTGTGCAAGTCAATGGTTCCGATAAACTTGCCGTTATCTTTTAATTCAATCCCCCAGCGTCCCAAGGGATTAGCCAAGTAGAACTGAGCAATATTATTCTTGGTTTCTTCTACATTTTGATTGGTTGAAAAAGTGTAACGTGTATTATCCTTGTCCGAGGCATAGTCAAACATTGCTTCCGCATCATTCAAAGTTACAGGTCTAAGCAACAAACGCTCTGTCTCGACTATGGGATACTGAGCTAGTTTTAAAAAGATTGATTCCATACGTTTCTTCCACTTGAAACCTTTCTAATCTAATATAAGGATATTGAATAAAACATTTAAAAAGCAAACTTATAGTAGATTGAAATAAGATATAAACAAATCAATCAGGAAAGTCAAATTAATTTCTAAAAATGTTTTAGCAGTCACAACGTACTATTCTAGCTTCAATCTACTATAGATTTAGTATTGAGATAACTTTAAGTACAAAAGAACTATCCTTCATATAGAGGTTGAGGATCTAATTCTTCACTCTCTTCTTTTTTAACCGGTTCTGGTTCATAAGCTCGGATAATCTGAGCGACAACTGGGTGGCGAACCACATCCTTGGCTGAAAAATGAACAAAGTCAATCTGGTGAATGTTCTTGAGTTTCTCTTGGGCATCAATCAAACCGGACTTGACATTGCGTGGCAGGTCAATCTGACTGATATCTCCATTGACAATCATCTTAGAATGAAAACCTAAACGAGTCAAAAACATCTTCATCTGCATAATGGTCGTATTTTGCGCCTCATCGAGAATGACAAAGGCATCATCCAAGGTCCGTCCACGCATATAGGCAAGGGGAGCAATTTCGATAATTTCACGCTCCATGAGTCGAGTTGTTTGGTCTTTCCCCAGAATCTGATACAAAGCATCATAAACAGGTCGAAGGTAAGGATCTACCTTCTCCTTAAGATCACCCGGAAGAAAACCTAGACTCTCTCCTGCTTCCACCGCTGGACGTGTCAAGATAATCCTCTTGACCTGCCCACGTTTAAGTGCAGTCACTGCTAAGGTCACTGCAAGAAAGGTCTTCCCTGTACCTGCTGGCCCAATTCCAAAGGTCACATCATGCTGTTTAACACTGTCCACATAAAGTTTTTGACCTAGTGTTTTGACACGGATAGGCTTCCCTGTATTATCCTTGATAATTTCTTCTTCATAAAGGGCGACAAATTTGTCGATTTCATCGTTTTTGACCATGCTAATCGCAGTCACTACATCTGGTGTGCCGACTGTCATTCCACGATTTACCAAAACCATCAAGGCTTGAATAACTTGACGGGTTTCCTCACAGGCAGACTCTTCTCCCAAAACCTGGACAATCTCTGTACGAGCATGAATCACCACATCAAGCTCTTCTTCCATCAAACGAAGATGGCGCTCATTGGAACCAAAAAGATGAAACAGGTCATCTGGATGACTCAGTTGAATGTCTATTGAATGTTCCTTCAAATAAAGAACCTCTCTAATCCTTTTATTTCTTTTTATTATAGCAAAGGGATGGAGAAATTACTAGCCCAAACCCAATGAATCATGCTAGTGTTCTAAGTATTCTTGCCAGATAGCGTCAAAGTCTCCTAGGTTAAAAGAGAAACTGGCATGTTCTTCCAAAAAGCGACTCACCTCATCAAAATCATCTGTGTGTTTTGGAAAAGCTGATTCTTCAAAGGCTAGGTCTGCTAGGATAGCTTTGGGACTGTTACTTTTAGGATTGCGCTCGGTCATGAGCCAAGTGTAAAATGATTTTCTCATATGTCACCCTAGATCAATTCTGTCCCAAACTGGTCTTGCTTGATTTTACCAGCCTTCATAAGACCACCTAAAGCTTTCTTGAACTGACCTTTAGAAATGCCAAAGGTTGCCTTGATGTCATCTGGAGATGACTTATCATTCAAGGTCATGAAACCGCCATTGCTTTCCAAATAAGTCAAAATCATCTGGGCATCATTTTCCAACATTTCAAATGAACGTGGTTTGAGGGAGAGGTTCAGAGTGCGGTCCACTTCGCGGAAACCAATGACACGCGCATCTAAAACTTGCCCTAAACGTGGCTCTGCATAGCGCTCGCTAGGATGGATAAAACCAAGCATGTTATTTTCTGGCAGGTAAACAAAAGTTCCTGACAGCTTGAGGCGGTATACAATGGCTGGCCAGTTTTGGTTCTGCATGTTGTTGTAGGCAGGTCGAGCCAGACGTTGGAAGTCTTCTTGATAAGCCAAGAGTCCCCAGATACGATCTTTCTTGTCCACTTCAAGACGGATGTAGAGTTGATCACCCTTCTTAGGCCAGAGTTCCTTGAGCTCAGGGAGAATATCGAGTGACACAACGATTTCCTTGTCAGGAAGGCCTGTATCCACAAAGACACCCAAGTCTTTACGAACTTCTGTGACACGTCCCCAACCAAATTGGTCCTGAGTGGCAGTCACTTCTAGAGTTGTCAAGCGGAGTTTTTGCTTCATATCCGTGTAGGCAAAACCTTTAACCGTATCCCCTACTGTATGTTGACCTTCTTCCTTGGTAAGAGCATAGGTCTGGCCATCCTTTTGCACAAAGTAAAAACGGTCGTTTTCATCGATGATGAGTCCAACGATAAAACTTGCAAGATTTGTATTCATATTTCCTTCTTTCGAACAAAACTCAGCCAGCAATGCCAACTGAGTTTTTCTGTTTATTTTTAGACTTCCAAGAGTTCTTTCTCTTTGTTGGCAGTCATGTCGTCGATGTGTTTAACAGCATCATCTGTTACTTTTTGAATGTCTTTTTCAAGAGTCTTCAATTCGTCTTCAGTGATTTCTTTTGCTTTTTCTTGTTTCTTAGCTTCATCCATAGCGTCACGACGGATATTACGGACAGCCACTTTAGCATTCTCACCGACCTTCTTCACTTCTTTAGCAAGGTCACGACGAGTTTCTTCTGTAAGTGCAGGGATAACCAAACGAATAACAGAACCGTCGTTAGCTGGTGTGATACCAAGATCAGAAGCGTTCAAGGCACGTTCGATGTCTTTCAATGAAGATTTGTCAAATGGTGTTACCAACAAAACACGCGCTTCTGGAATCGTAATTGAAGCGATTTGGTTAAGAGGAGTTTCTACTCCGTAGTATTCTACATGTACACGGTCCAGCAAGCTTGCATTGGCACGACCAGCACGGATACCACCAAATTCACGAGCAAGTGATTGGTGAGACTGGGTCATTCTCTCTTTAGCTTTTTCAATAATTGCGTTAGCCATAATCTTTCTTATTCCTTTTCTTCGATATTATTTGAAACTGTTGTTCCGATATTTTCACCAAATACGACACGTTTGATGTTGCCTGGTTGGTTCATGTTGAAGACAACCAAGTCAATGTCGTTATCCATTGAGAGGGTTGAAGCTGTTGAGTCCATGATACGGAGACCTTTATTGATAACGTCACGGTGGGTCAATTCTTCAAACTTAACGGCTGTCTTGTCTTTCTTAGGATCGGCATTGTAAACACCGTCGACGCCATTTTTAGCCATGAGGATGGCATCTGCTTCGATTTCAGCTGCACGAAGGGCCGCAGTTGTATCTGTTGAGAAGTATGGTGAACCAATTCCAGCACCAAAGATAACAATACGGCCTTTTTCAAGATGACGAAGAGCACGTCCACGGACATAAGGTTCTGCCACTTGTTGCATAGCAATGGCAGTTTGCACACGCGTATCGACATCAACTTGTTGCAATGAATCTGCCATCACAAGAGCATTCATAACAGTCCCAAGCATTCCTGTGTAATCTGCCTGAACGCGGTCCATTCCTGCTTCTGCAGCAGGTTCTCCACGCCAGAGATTTCCTCCACCGATAACAAGGGCAATTTCGATACCTAAGCTATGAACTTCTTGAATCTCTCTTGCGATTGTTTGAACTGTTTGGATATCAATCCCTACGCCACGTTCACCTGCAAGAGCTTCACCTGATAACTTGATTAAAATACGTTTATACTTGGGATTCGCCATTTTCACTCTCCTTCTTTTATCCTACCTATTTTATCACAATTTCTAAGATTTTTATAGTATCATGAGCAATTCTTTGAAAAAAATTAGACAGTTAAAAATTCCTCTAAGTCGCTAAGAGCACGCTCAGCAATTTTTTCATAACGAGCCTTCTTATCACGGATACGTTCGCCTTCCAACTCCTTGATAATACCGAAATTGACATTCATTGGTTGGAAATGTTTGCTGTCCGCATGGGTGATGTAATGAGCCAGACTTCCAATCGCTGTTGTCTCTGGGAAAATAGCCTCGCTTTCTCCCTTGAAAAGACGAGCCGCGTTAATTCCCGCAACTAATCCTGACGCTGCTGACTCTACATAGCCTTCCACACCCGTCATTTGACCAGCAAAGAAGAGGTTTGGCTGTTTCTTGGAACGATAGGTTTGCTCAAGAAGATTTGGTGAATCCATATAAGAATTGCGGTGCATGACACCATAACGAACAAACTCAGCATTTTCAAGACCTGGAATCATTTGGAAAACACGCTTTTGCTCTCCCCATTTGAGGTGGGTCTGGAAACCGACGATATTGTAGAGGCTACCAGCTGCATTGTCCTGACGCAGTTGCACAACCGCATAAGGTGTTTTGAATTCTCCATCACGAGGTCCTGTGTAGTCGTCCGGATACTCAAGCCCCACTGGTTTCATAGGGCCATAAAGCATGGTTTTAATACCTCGTTTGGCCATGACTTCGATAGGCATACAGCCTTCAAAATACTTTTCTTTTTCAAAAGAATTGAGCGGTGCTTCTTCCGCATTAACCAAGGCTTCATGGAAATCCATAAACTCTTGCTTGGTCATTGGAGCGTTGAGATAAGCGGCTTCTCCCTTATCATAACGAGACTTGAGATAGACCTTGCTCATATCGATAGTGTTGACGTCGATAATAGGGGCTGCCGCATCGTAGAAATAGAAACCATCACCGTCATTAAGGGCATGAATCTTTTCAGCCAAGGCATCGCTAGTCAAAGGACCAGTAGCGACAACTGTGATTACATCAGTTGGTAATTCTGTAATTTCATCACGAACGACTTCAATCAAGGGATGGTTGGCAACTTTTTCGGTTACCATTTGGGAGAAACCATCACGGTCCACCGCAAGCGCACCACCTGCAGGAACACGTGTAGCCTCAGCAGATTCCAAAATAACAGAACCCAAGCGACGCATTTCTTCCTTGAGAAGACCAACTGCATTTGTCAAAGCATCCCCACGAAGAGAATTAGAACAAACTAACTCAGCAAAATTGTCTGTTTTGTGCTGGGGTGTTGACTTGACACCACGCATTTCATAAAGTTTAACTGGAATACCACGCTCTGCGATTTGGTAGGCTGCTTCAGAACCTGCCAAACCAGCACCGATAACATTGATATAAGATTGAGACACGACACTAATACCTCTTTGGGAGTGTGAAGTTAAGATTCACATTGAAAAAGCCAATCAGACTTACGAGCTTTCGAGTTTCTTGGCTCAGGCTGAAAAAGTCCATTGGACTTACTTCGCTCTCGAATTTCTTGGCTCAGGCTGAAAAAGTCCCCCAGACTTTCCTCGCTCTCGAGTTTCTTGGCTCAGGCTGAAAAAGTCCCCCGGACTTTTTCACTCCCACAAATCTTTCTAATTTTTTCTTCTACTAGTATAACAAAAAAAGGGAAGAAGGCAAACTTCCCTGTTTAGTCATTTTCTTGATTTTCTTCCCAGTCATGGTAGGCTGCGTAAAGCTGGCTCTTATTCCACTGGTAAATCTTAGCGACTTCCTTAATGGCTTGATTTTTCTTCATGCCTTGCTGGATACGGGCTTGGATTTCTAAGAACAAGTCCTCCTCGTCTTTTTCCTCCACATCTTGACTGGCACCTTCAACGATGAGAAGGCATTCTCCCTTGAGTGGCGTTTCAGCAATGCTTTCTAATAACTCAGAAATGATACCGCGTTGGTATTCTTCATAGATTTTGGTCAATTCTCTAACCAAGACCACCGAGCGGTCACCATAGACTTCTAGCATATTTTCCAACGTATCTGCCACACGATGGGGCGATTCATAGAAAATCTGAGTTTCAGGATAGTCTTTTTTTGAGTCAAAAAATTGCTTCTGCTGGCCTGATTTTCTCGGTAAAAAACCATAAAAGATATGTGGCTGTGGTGCTAAACCACTGGCAATCAAGGCAGAAATTCCTGCAGAAGCACCTGGAACAGTCACAACCGCAATTTCTTCCTCAATGGCTGCCTTAACCAAATCATGACCAGGGTCTGAGATGCTAGGCAGACCCGCGTCGGATACCTGAGCAATGCTTTGTCCTGCTTTCAGGAAACCAATCAAATCGGGAATTTTTTCCTTGGCATTGTGCTCATGAAAACTAATCTGCTTAGTAGAAATGTCAAAATGCTTGAGCAGAAGCCCTGTATTGCGCGTGTCCTCAGCAGCAATACAGTCCACTTCTTTCAAGGTCTGAATAGCTCGAAAGGTCATATCATCTAAATTGCCAATCGGCGTTGCCACTAAGTACAGCTTGCCATAGGGAGACTGCCCCTTAAAACTTTTTTGAATCTGCATGCTTACTCCCTGTATAACAACTCATCACAGAACATACATTCCTCGTCCTGCTCTCGACGTTGTCCATAAAAATCATTACATACGTGAAATCCATCACGGTAAATGCGACGAACACTTTCGCGAACATGCTTAGCCTTGACAGGAGCGTCTGCTTCCACCTCACCCAAGCGTTCGCGCAACTTACTATTTTCCAAGCGAAGAGCTGTATTTTCCTCTACCAGGCTCTTGAGATTTTTCTTGATGGCTTCCACATCGGCCAAGGTTACCAATAACTGTTGGGAAAAATCATCCAGCGCGTCAAATAATTCTTTTTTGTCCATAAAACAGCCCTTTCCTTTCATTATCGTTCATTTTTGAGTTTACATTTCTTTCAAGACCAGATATTCCATGGCATTTTGAAAGCTGACATTAGCTTGCCACATTTTTCTAGCTTCTAGTAAATCTTGTAAAATCACTCTTACTCTTACCTGCAAGAGGTCCTGCCCACAGAGAACTTCAAGAATCCGTAAAACCTGATCCTGCTTTTCCTTGTCATCTGCCAAGTTGGCTAATTTGGCAACCTGTAGATAACTTTCTTTTTTCTTAGCTACTAACCAAGTCAGCAGGCGTTCACTTTCATCGACCAAGGTCCAAAAACTTGCCTGATTAGCCAACTTTTCTGCTTCAGCTCGCGATTGACTAAACTTAGCTAAAAGAGTCGCTTTTTTCTTAACAAGTCCCATTTGTTCTAAGAGTAAGATAAGTTTTTCTTCTTGCTTTTTAAAGTGGAAGATCTGAGTCCGACTTCGGATTGTCGGTAACATCTTTTCCTCATCGCTGGTCAAGAAGAAAATATAAACTTCACTCTGGGGTTCTTCGATGACCTTGAGCAGAGAATTGGCTGCGTTGGGATGCATTTTATCCGCTTGCTCGATAATAAAGACCTGTTGCTGGCTTTCAATCCCTGCTTGAGAAAACTGTCCCACCAATTCCCGAATGCGTTCTGTCTTGATGACCTGATTGACTGGCTTAATCAAGGTGACATCTGGAAACTCTTCCTGTTCAATCAGCTTGCAACTTCGGCATTTCTCACATGGTAAGACGCCAACTTTATCCGTACAAAAGAGGCTCTTAGCTAAAAATTGCGCCATTTCCAAGCTTCCAAAGAAACCTGAAAAGAGATAGGCGTGATTGAGCTGGTCTTGTTCTAAGATACGGACAAAACGGTCAAACTGAGCTGGTTGCCAAGCCTTTAGTTGATCTTGTTTCATTTGGCCAAGTCCATTCCGTCAAACAAGACAGCCTTGGTAGTTTCCACAACTTGCTCCAAGGGGAGACTAGCATCAATCTTGACAATGCGATTTCCTTCTTTTTCCAGGAGAGAAAGATAGCCTTGACGGACTTTCTTGTGCAAGTCCAACCCTTCCAAGTCCAGACGATTGACCTCGCGGTCACTATTCGCAGCAATGCGAGCCAGCCCTTCTTCCACCTCGATGTCAAAATAGAGTGTCAAATCGGGGTTGAGGCCATCTGTCGCAAACTGATTGAGCCAGTCAATGGCTTCAATATCTAAGCCACGACCAAATCCCTGATAGGCAACAGAACTATCGATAAAACGATCCATGATGACCAACTTGCCAGCTTCAAGGGCTGGAAGAACTTTTTCCACCAAATGCTGTCTGCGACTGGCAATATAGAGAAGTAGCTCTGTTTTAGCATCCATCTGAGTATGACTTGGATCCAAAATCACTTCCCGAATCTTCTCCCCAATCAAGACTCCGCCAGGTTCACGGGTCGTCAGCACCTTTACTCCTTTTTCCTCTAAAATTGGTAGCAGAGCCTCTAAAACACTGGTCTTGCCTGCTCCCTCTGGTCCCTCAAGAGAGACTAAAAATCCTTTTGACATGTCTAACTCATTTCTTTTTTACTACTTCTATTCTATCAAAAAAATAGGGGTTTGTGACAATCTTTTTGTCTTCTCATTTCATACTCAATGAAAATCAAAAAGCAAACTAGGAAGCTAGCCGCAGGTTGCTCAAAATACTGTTTTGAGGTTGTAGATGGAAGCTGACGCAGTTTGAAGAGATTTTCGAAGAGTATCAACCACCATAAAAGAGGCAGATAAAACTACCTCTTATTTACCTAATTCTTGTGTTCGTTTGTAGGCTTGACCAACTGCCTCCATGACTATGCCTCGAAAAGCATGCGCTTCTAAGCTTGCTACGCCAGCAATAGTCGAACCGCCTGGACTACAAACTTGATCTTTCAAAACTCCAGGATGTTGCTGGCTTTCTAGGACCAATTGCCCAGCTCCTACCACAGTTTGAGCTGCCATTTTCAATGCTGTTTCTCGCGGTAATCCCGTCTGAACACCCGCATCTGCCAAGGCCTCAATAAAGAGATAGACAAAAGCCGGTCCACAGCCTGCAAGACCTGTCGCCGCATCGATTAAGCCTTCTCCTAGTTCAACCAAGAGACCAGCCTTAGTTAAAAGCTGACAAAAGAGCTCACTGTCCTCAGCCCTGCAATTAGGAGACAAGGCATAACTAATCACTCCTTGACCAATAGAAGCAGGGGTATTGGGCATCATACGAATAATTCTGTGCTGACTTGGCAGAAGACTAGCGAGTTTTTCCAAGGTCAATCCAGCTGCCATGGAAATCAAAAGAAGACTTTCTCGTTTTTCAAGGATGGTCTGGTATTGAGAAAGCAGTTCAGAAAACTGAGCAGGCTTCACTCCTAGAAAAATCACATCTGCTTCTGCAAAAATTTCTTCATTGCTGGAAGCCTGACCACCAAAGTTGGCGATGAAAGCATCCACCTTGGCTTGACTACGATTGGCAAGGAGAATCTGATCACCTGTCTTGACCTGCAAGACAGCTTTGGCCAAACTAGCACCCATATTCCCCAAGCCGATAAATCCAATCTTCATCTCTGACTCCCTTATCTGCCCATCACCAGCAACCACATACTTGTAGCTGGTCAACTCTTTCAAGCCCATTGGACCACGCGCGTGCAGTTTCTGAGTTGAAATCCCCATTTCGCAACCAAGACCAAATTGACCTCCATCAGTAAAACGAGTTGAGGCATTGACATAAACCGCTGCAGAGTCCACTTGATTTGTAAAGTATGCTGCAGCTTCAGCATTTTCCGTCACAATGGCATCCGAATGATGGGTACTGTGGGTTTCAATATGGGCAACCGCTTCTTCTAAACTGCTCACAACCTTAACAGCTAATACATAGTCTAAAAACTCGGTGTCAAAGTCTTGTGCTTCAGCTGCGTGACCTGAAACAAACTGGCTTGCTTTGCTATCTAGGCGGAATTGAATTGGTTCCAACCCAGCTTCTTTACGCTCTGCAACTAGAACTTGCTCCAAGCGAGGAAGGAAGCTTGCTGCCTTGTCTTCATGAACAAGTAGAACCTCCATGGCATTGCAGACAGAAGGACGACTGGTTTTGGCATTGTTGATGATAGACAGAGCCTTGTCCTCATCTGCGTCCTTATCGACATAAACATGGACAATCCCAGTTCCTGTCTCGATAACAGGCACAATAGCATTCTCAACCACGGCATTGATCAAGCCAGCTCCTCCACGAGGAATGAGAAGATCTAAATAACCCTTGGCCTTCATCATGGCATAGCTGCTTTCTCGGCTAGTATCTTCCACCAGTTGAATCACATCTGGGTGAATAGTCGTTGTCTCCAAGCCCTTCTTCAAGACTGTGACAATAGCATGAGCTGTTTGATAGGCATCCTTCCCACTACGAAGAACAACCGCATTTCCACTCTTGAGAGCCAGAGCAGCCGCGTCAGACGTCACATTTGGACGGCTTTCATAGATAATACCAATAACACCCATAGCCACACGTTTTTTGGTGATAACCAAACCATTTTCAAGATGATTGGTTTCTAAAACTTCACCGATTGGATCTGGTAAGGCAACCACTTCACGAATACCAGTTGCCATCGCTTCTATACGCCCTGCATCCAAATAAAGACGATCCAGCATCACATCTGAGATTTTACCCTTGGCCGCTTCCATATCGAGGGCATTTGCCGCTAAAATCTCCTCAGTAGCAGCCACTAAGTGATCAGCCATGGCTAGCAAGGCTTGGTTTTTCACGTCTTCACTAGCTGTGTTGATCGATTTTTTAACAGCCTGTACCTGTTCAAATTGTTCTTGTGTACTTACCATAGTTTACCTCTAAAATTCTGTAAAGAGTAGTTGGATTTCAGGAGTAATGGAAATCCAGTCATCACGGTGAATCAAGACACCCTTGGCTTTTTGAGAACGCAACATATCCTCCAAAGCAGATGCACCAAATTGCACACGCCCTTTTCCAAGTGATTTTCCACTTTCCTTGTCAAATACTGTCACGATATCACCGTAAGAAAAGGCGCCTTCTGCTTCAACGATACCAGATAAGAGAAGACTCTTTCCATGTTGAGAGAGAGCTTCCGCAGCCCCTTTATCAACCCAAATAGAACCTTGACTCTGAGCATAAAAGGCCAGCCATTGTTTCTGGGTACGAAGCCCCTTCTCTTGCGCAACAAAGTAGGAACCATCCTTGGTCTCCTCAGCCGCTTCAATCATGGCATCTGACTTCAAGGATGAGCAGATATAAACAGGAACACCCGATTCTGTCGCAATAGTTGCAGCTTTGATTTTGGTTAACATGCCCCCAGTTCCGTTTGACGAACCAGCTCCACCGGCCATATCGATAATCTCACGATTGATAGTCTCGATTTGCTCCAAACGTTTGGCTCTTGGATCTGAATTAGGATTTCCTGTATAGAGACCATCTACGTCTGTCAAGAGGATCAAAAGGTCTGCTTGGACCATGGCCGCCACCTGTGCACTCAGAGTATCATTGTCCCCAACCTTGAGCTCATCAATAACAACACTATCATTCTCATTGATGATAGGAATCGCCCCACGGCTAAGTAAAACCGACAAAGCCTGATGGGCATTTTTATAACGACGCTTATCTACAAAGTCATCCTGGGTTAGCAAGATTTGTGCAGAAACGATTTGGCGCAAGAGAAGATTGGTCGTGTATTCTTCCAACAAAAGCCCTTGTCCTACCGCTGCTGAAGCCTGTTTATCAGCAATTTTAGTCGGACGCTTTTTAAATCCTAAGGCTCCAAAACCAGCCGCAATGGCACCTGAAGACACCAAAATCAACTCATGACCAGCCTCGTGCAGCATAGCCAACTGCTGGGTAATATCCTTTACCTTACTACGTGATAAACTTCCATCCTCATTTGTCAGAGAAGAAGTACCCACCTTAAAGACAATCCGTTTGTATTTCATAGTCTCACTCCGATTATTCATATTTATCCATTATAACATGAATAACAGGAAATAGAAAAGAGTTGATAGGAAAAAGAAGGCCCCAAAACCTTCTTTTCTACTACTGTTCTGATTCCGATTTGTTTACACTCGTTTCAGAGCTTTGTGAAGTTGAGGATGTCAAATCTTGACTAGTTGAAGAATTTGTAACACTTTCATGTTGACTCGTTTCTTTATTTTCAAGATCCTTTTTCACTACTTCTTTGGATTCTTTTATTTCTGAATGACTTGTAGTTTTAATTGTAGCAGATTTCTCGATCGGAACATCCACTAACCAGGCACCACTTGAATCCACAGTATAGCCTTCTGGTGTCTTACCATTCACAAGTAATTGACCATTTTCTTTCAAGAAGTACCATTTATCCTTGTCTTTAATCCAACCTATAGCTCGTGAACCATCTGTCTTGTAGAAATACCAATCATTTGCCTTTTTAAGCCAGCCTTGCTTCATAGCTCCTGATTCTTCTAGATAGTAATGATGTCCAGCAACTTCTATCTCACCTGTCTTCATGATACCAGTAGAATCCATATAGTACCAGGCTTCTTTATCTTTTACCCAGCCCGTTTTCATTTCCCCTGATGGAGCAAAGTAATACCATTGCCCCTTATATTGAAGCCAACCTGTCTTCATAGAGCCATCAACATCCAAATAATACCACTGCTCTTTATCTTGAATCCAACCAATTTCCATCTGGTTTTCTTTGTTAAAATAATACCAGATTCCAGCGATTTTCTTCCAATTTTTAGCAGCAACACCAGAGTTTGTCAAATAGAACCAACGATTGTTCCATTTTTTCCATTGATTCTGTAATAAGATACCCGTTTGGTTAAAGTAATACCATTCACCCTTAATTTCATTCCAACCGACAGCATATTCTCCTGTAGAATCAGGCGCTTGATACCACCAGTTTCCATATGAACTCTTATGCCAACCAGCTTGAAAACTTGGAATAGGCTTGTAGGAAGTTGAAATGTTTACTAAACCGTCTTGTCGAATATCAAAAACTGTTGCATCATAGTCTTTGCTGGCTGCGTTGATTCTCTCAATTCCTCGTTCTTTGAGCCAATTAACATACTCACTATCAACACCATTTTTCCAAGGTAGACTATCCGAAGTTTGAACAATCAAACTCGGACTCAAATTTTTAATAAAATCCTTGGTATTTGATTTGTTGGTATCATGGTGATGATTAAACTTCATCAAATCAACTTTTCCAATGAGAGGTCCATACTTGTCTTCTGCTCCATGAGCATTATCCAAATCTCCTCCGAGGTAAATTTTCTTACCATTGACTTTCACTACACTAATCAAAGAATTAGAATTGTCATCCCAAATTTTCTTTAATTCACCTGATGAATCAGTTTCATTTTCATAGTTATAGAGTTGAATATCCATGTCCCCAAACTGAAAATGAGCATCTCCTTGTGTAATATTTTGAATAACTGAAACACCTTTTTCTGCAGCAGTCTGTAAAACCTTATCATAGCCATACAGATTATCCCATAGACGTTCAGAATTAGTAATACGATTATCACTATATTTTTTAAGATAAACTCGGTCAACTGGATAGGTAGACAGTAATTCATCAACATTTCCAATATGATCACTGTGGGTATGGGTCACCAAAATAAAATCAAGCTTTTGGACACCCAATTCCTTCAAACGACGAAAGACACGGTCTGTTAGAACATGCTTATAAGACGTTTCAATTCCTTCTCTCCATGGATAGCGAGAATCACTTCCATCTGGGAAATCATAATCTTCTCCTGTATCCACCATGGCAAAATGCCCATTGCTTTCAAGAATAATCGCATCACTGCCACCTTCTTGAACATTGATAAAGTGGATTTTATTTCCTGAACTTTCTTGAGCTTGAACATTCCCATACCATGACAAACCTAAAAAAGCGCCTGCAAGTGCTAAACTAATCAATTTCTTTTTCATTATTACTTCCTCAATCTCTCCAATGTTTCCTTAAAAATTGCTGGGATATCTGCTGTAAATTCTAAGGTCTCACCTGTTCTCGGATGAGTAAAACCTAGAGTCTTGGCATGAAGAAATTGTCCATGCCCCTTAAGTGTCTTACGAGGACCATAGACTTCATCCCCAGCAACTGGATGACCGATATAAGCCATGTGGACACGAATCTGATGGGTACGCCCTGTCTCTAGTTGCAACTCCACTAAGCTATAATCGCCAAAGCGTTCCAAGACGTGGAAACGAGTTACTGCAGGCTTACCTTTAGCAGTCACAGCCTGTTTCTTACGATCTTTTTCACTCCGGCCAATCGGCGCTTCAATGACACCGCGATCATTGGGTAGATTTCCATGAACAATCGCCCAATATTTGCGGAGAGACTTTTTATCCTTCAGTTCTTGAGCAAGTGCTAGATGCGCCTCATCATTTTTAGCAATCATAAGAAGACCTGACGTATCCTTATCAATACGGTGAACAATTCCCGGACGCAAAACCCCATTGATACCAGACAAGTCCTTAATATGATACATAAGGGCATTTACTAGGGTTCCACTAGTATGACCAGCACTCGGATGCACAACCATCCCCTGAGGTTTGTTAACGACGGCCACGTCCTCATCTTGGTAGATGGTTTCTAGCGGAAGATTCTCAGCCACATACTCTAAAACCTCTGGTTCTGGCACATGGTAAGTGACGACATCGCCCTCTTGGACTGTGTATTTAGCTTTCTTGACTTGACCATTGACCAAGACCTGGCCTGATTTGATTTGTTCATTCGCGAGACTGCGTGATAATTCTGTCAAATCCGACAAAGCCTTATCTAGACGCAGGCCACCAGTTTCAATTTTAATTTCCATTTATTTCCTCTTTTAGCATTGCAATCAATAAAATAATCACTCCAACAGTCAGATAGCTATCTGCCACATTGAAAATTGCAAAATTGATAAAGTCAAGGTGAAACATATCCACAACAAAGCCCTGACTGACCCTGTCAATAAAGTTTCCAAGACCACCTGCGATAATCAAGGTCAAACCCAAGACCATCCAGAGTGAGTCCTCCATATATTTATGTAAATACCAAATGGCACCTACCACGACGACCAGAGTAATGATAGCAAATAACAACTGCTGATCTTGTAAGATAGAAAAGGCTGCACCTCGATTTTGCAGGTAGGTCAAGCTAACGAAATTGGGAATCCAAGAGCGTACTTCACCCAGTGGAATCTGCTGGACGATATAGGATTTGACTAACTGATCCAGCGCAATCAAAAGCAGTACAACGACTGCCACTATTCCTCTTTTTTTCATGATTTCCTCTTCTGATTAAAATATTCTTGCATAACTTCTACAAAGAGAGTCCCAGCTTGACTAAGCTCCACCTCTTCACGTTTAACATAGACCATGCGATTATCTAGATTATCCTTGAGACGAATAACTGTAATGCCATTCACACTGTCACTATCCAAAAATCCAGAACCTGTCGCATAAGCGTCCGTCCGCTCCAAAATACCATTCAAGGTAGCACGGTCTGTCACATTGAACATCTGCGAGCTTGCACTGGTATCAACAAAGTTCTCCGAATAATAAAGGTACTCGTCTTTCTCTTGAGTGAAGCGAACCGTTGGTAAATCCGCTAAATCCTCCATGACCAATTCCTCTTTCTGAGCCAAAGGATGCCCCTCGCGGAGATAAATATGGGTATGGAAGGGAATCAATTCAATGACTTCCAGACCTAGCTTTTCAACCCGTTGCATAATCCCCTTTTTATTTTGATTGTTGAGGTAGATAATCCCAATCTCACTGTGCCCTTGCGCTACTTCGTCTAAGATTTGAACAGTAGTTGATTCAAAAATACGGAAGTTCTTATAGTCAGGATAACGTTCTGAAAAGGCCGTAATGGTTGGTGGCAAGAAGTCATAGTGCTGACTGGCAATGGAAAATTCATCTTTTTCTTCTTCAGGATTGGCATACTGATTTTGAAAAATATCAAATCCTTTAACCAATTCTTGCGCTTTTTCATAGAATTCCATACCACGACGGGTCAAGAAAGTCCCTGAGCTGGTCCGACGGAAAATCTTAAAGCCCAACTCTTTTTCCAAATCACGAACAGAAATGGACAGACTCGGCTGACTAACATACATCTTTTCAGCAGCTTCACGGAAAGTGCCACTATTGGCAATGGCAACAACATAGCGTAATTGTTGAATGTTCATCTTCTACCCCCAACTTCTTTATCTTTTCATTATACCATATTTTAGAAGTTTTCCAAAAAAGAAAAAAGAACATCCTATTCTTCTTAACTATCTTCACTATCTGCCTTTCTCAAGCCACCCTTATTTTCAAAATTAATTCAAAAAAATAACTGGATACACACCACTCCAATATCGAAAAGAAAAACGTTGACTATTTGTGAAAAAAAGAAAATGCCGGAAAGTTCCGACATTGTTTTAGTAAGCTAACTTCCTGAAAATAGGAGTAACCATACATTCCAGAAGGCAGTGATATTGATGAAAATATGAACTAGTATTGGATAGTAGAGATTTTTAGTCATGCGATACAATAGAGCCAAAATAAGCCCTCCGCTAGCATAAATGAAAAAAGCAAGAGGAGTTAAAGCAAAATTGATATGAATATAACCGAAAATAATAGCAGAAAGCAAGACATCTCCGTACCAAGGCGAGTTTTTGAAAAAGGTTGTCATAAGCACACCGCGATAAATCAACTCCTCAGCAATAGGGCCGATGAAGCAAGCTATGAGCAAGAAATAGGGTAATTCCTGTCTCCCTATCATTTCTATCGTTTCATTCAAAGAAATTTGATTTGAAGGTGGGGATATGAAATACGAAAAGAGAAAGTCAGACATATACGAAATGATGTAGCCCAGTAAAAGGTAGATAAAGTACCTCAACTGCCACTTGAAATGAAAAATCTTCTTTCCTGCAACAACTAGTAGATAGATGACCGCTAATAAAAGAACTCCACTCTCCATCAAAAGCAGAATCTGAAAAAATTCACGACTTGCTGGTAGATAGGGCTTTGCGAGATAATTGAAAAGCCCCCAAAACCAAGTTGATTTGTAATAAATTAAGGACAATGCTAGTAAAATTTGAATAGCCCGTTTTTTCATATTGAATCCTCTGTTTTCCTTGACTAGCTTATTGAATAGAATGGTTTGCTTAATTGAATCACAAGTTTAGTATAGCATATCTTGGCCAAATATCCTCTTCAAATCATGAATTGTCATCAAAACATCCTAAACTGTAAAATCAATTAGCCCCAAGCTTCCTATCAATTTCTTCTCCAAAATATGCTATAATAATACCAAAAGATAAAGAAGGAAGTCTTATGATTAAACTACTAGCCTTGGATATGGACGGAACCCTCCTCAATGAAGCCAAGGAAATCCCACAAGCTCACATTATTGCTATTCACAAAGCCATTGAAAAAGGTGTCAAATTGGTTCTCTGTACGGGTCGCCCGCTTTTCGGTGTCCTCCCCTACTACAAAAAACTGGGGCTTGATCTCCAGAATGAGTATGTGATTGTTAACAACGGTTGTTCAACTCACCAGACTAGCGACTGGGGCTTGGTTGACTGGCAAGAACTTAGTCCAGCAGACATCGAATACCTCTATGACCTAGCTGAAAAAAGTGATGTTCAGTTGACTCTTTTTGATGAGGAACATTATTTTGTCCTCGGTGGCAAACCTAATGAAATCATTCAAAATGATGCCAAACTAGTCTTTTCAGACCTGACTGAAATTTCTCTTGAGGAAGCGACTAGTGGCAAGTTTCGTATGTTCCAAGGTATGTTTTTAGGAACAGAGAGCCAAACAGACGATTTTGAGCAGCGTTTTGCTGAAGAGCTTTGCCAACGATTCAGTGGAGTTCGTTCGCAGCCTGTCATTTATGAAGCAATGCCGCTTGGAACGACAAAGGCTACTGCTCTTTCACGACTAGCTGAGATTTTGAAGATTGATTCCTCAGAGATTATGGCCATGGGCGATGCTAATAACGATATCGAAATGCTCCAATTTGCAGGGCTTGGGATTGCAATGGGAAATGCCAGCGATTATGTCAAATCTCTTGCGGATGCCGTTACCTCAAGCAACGAAGAAGACGGCGTTGCGCGTGCTATTGAGAAATATATTCTATAAAAAAGAAAAGCAAATAGACAGAAGTTACTGCTATTTGCTTTTTTGCTAATATTTTAATACTCATCTACTTTCAAAAAGCATTCTAGTCCATCTCCGATTAACGATGGACTAGAATGCTTTTTGAAAGTAGATGAGTATAAATCTCGTAGCGGAGCAAATGTCTCTGATCAAACTGGACACTACGAATCCTTAATCAATTCAGAATTGACCTATATGGGTTTGGCAGCCTTTGAAAACCCTGTCACTCAAAATGGATGGATTACCGTTGCACAAAGTTTCGGAACATCATCTGGTGGCTCTGAAGAATTAGCTGGTGGTTATGGAAAAGCCATTCAATACATAGAAGCCTACTCTTCTCAGATTCAAACATTTGCGACTAAGGCGAATCTTTTTGACAAAAATTTGAAGGCTATCGGAACTCATAAAATCAAAAATGAAAATAAGAGTACAACGAATAATTCCTACAATTTCTTTAACCAAATGCAAGAAGTAGGTAAAAGTATGGGTTTTTGGCGACAAGCTGGCTCGCGTTGGTAGTTTATGCAACTTGATGGGATCTTACCCTTACAATCAGTGGGCAAAATTAGATAATATCTGGTATCGCTTCGATAGTTCAGTCTGGATGCAAACAGGTTGGTTGAAAGACGGTGAGACTTGGTACTATCTCGACGGTTCAGGTGCTATGAAAACAGGCTGGATGAAGGTATCTGGCAAATGGTACTATGCCTATAGCTCTGGTGCTCTAGCAATCAATACGACTACACCAGACGGTTACCGTGTTAATTACAATGGGGAATGGGTAGGATGGTTTAACTACAACAAAAAGGCTCTATACTATCTCACAGTGAGTAGTCTTCACTTTCAAATAGTATAGAGATTTTTATTTACCTAGTATAGCTCTTATCTTAGGTGTTTATAACAAACTGAAAC
>NZ_VMNC01000054.1:0-7347 GCF_013277505.1 Streptococcus sp. k-378
TTATACTCAATGAAAATCAAAGAGCAAAGTAGGAAACTAGCCGCAGGTTGCTCAAAACACTGTTTTGAGGTTGGAGATAAGACTGACGAAGTCAGTTACATATACCTACGGCAAGGCGACGTTGACGTGGTTTGAAGAGATTTTCGAAGAGTATCAATTCTTGGGAGATTTCTTGACTAAGTCTTGAGCCATAAATAAAAAAGAGCCGTGTGGCTCTTTTTAACTGATCAGATTTTCTGGGCAAATTTTTTACTCACGGCTTGTCCAATCAAGGCACCCACTAGGGCTCCGATGACAACACTTGCGATAAATAGAAGGACAGTTCCAGGGGTTGGAGCGACCATGATACGGTCGATATATTCTTGGGATTTTCCTCTTGCTAGAAGGGTTGCCATATAGGCTTTGGGCGCAATCCACATAAGCAAGATTGGTCCTGCTGTACTAAAGGCAAAGAGTATGAAAGAAAGGAAATTCTTAGTTTGGTCCTTGTATTTTCCGAGGTTAGCTACTGCATCTGCTAGCAGACCACAGATAATTCCAGGAAGGAAGGCACCGGCACCGTGTTTAGTTCCCAAGAAAAAGAGAGCAATAACAAGACCGATAGTGGTAATGGCTCCAAAGCGCGGAACTTTTGCGACTAGGATCATATAGACGCTACCGCCGACAAGGGCAGTAAAAGCAGGCGCATAAAACATGTTTCCAGTTTGGTCAAAGAGATTGCCCAAAAGGACACCAATCCCCATGCAGAGGAAGTAAAGAACTGCAAAAAGCAGTGTAGTTAAGATAGATTTTTTCATGAATCATCTCCTGATCATTTTTTCACAATTCTCATTGTACCACGGTTTGGTGGGATTGTAAATGGATAGTCTATGTGTTTGAAAACGCTTGAAATATGCTATAATAGTTTCAGAGTTATTTTTAGGAGGATATCATGGGGAGATTTTTAGACTTTGTCTTTAATCGTTTCTTTTTAGGGATGATTGCGACAGCCTTCTTTTGGCTATTAACATTGGCAGGAGGGATTATCCTTGGTCTAGCGCCAGCTAGTGCTACCTTGATGAGCCTATATGCAGAACATGGTTATAGTTTTCGGGAATATAGCTTGAAGGAGGCGTGGTCTCTTTATAAGCAAAATTTCGTCTCAAGCAACCTGATTTTCTATAGCTTTTTAGGAGTGGATTTAGTTTTGGTCTATGGCTTGTATCTCTTGGTACAATTGCCTCATCAGACTATTATTCATTTGATTGCGACCTTTTTGAATGTTCTAGTAGTTGCCCTGCTGTTTTTGGCTTATACAGTATCTTTGAAATTACAAGTTTATTTTGACTTGTCTTATCGAAATAGTCTCAAACTATCCTTGATTGGCATCTTTATGAATCTAGCAGCTGTGGCCAAGGTTCTCCTTGGGACAGTGTTACTTGTAGCAATTGGTTACTATATGCCTGCCCTGCTATTTTTTGTAGGAATTGGGATGTGGCATTTCTTTATCAGTGATATGTTGGAACCGGTCTATGAAAGTATCCATGAAAAATTGGCGACAAAGTAGGATGAAGCAGTTTTGGCTACATACGCTTCTGCGAACCTACAGTTCAGTGATGATCATTATTATTGCGAGTTTTGCAATCTTACTCTCTTACGCTGACTGGGATTCACGTGAAAAGGAAGCCCAGAGAGTAGCCCAGCGTGTAACTGCTAGGACAGTGAGTGAAATTGAATATTACCATAGAGAGTCAACCCAGATAGCTCAGGCTTTAGTTGAAAATCAAGCTCGTATTGAGGGAATCTATAAATACTTTAGCCTTAGCATGCCAGACTATTTTTACTGGCAATTAGAGCGGAAAGCTTCGCCTTATGTATCAGTCTCTCTGCATGAAAATGTTGATGACCTCTATGTTCGAAATGATTTTGTAACTGGAGTGGCCATTGCTTTTCAAGATTACAAGGAAGTCTATGTTTCTACTAAAGACAAACGTAGTGGAGAAAAAATCAGGGCTGAGGATTTCAAACCAGCAGGAAATAGTTTTGCCATTCCGGTGTCAGATCCAGTGTCAGATCAAGATTTAGGAGTGATTTACATCTCCTTGGACCCTGCTGTTTTATACCATGCCATTGATAATACTAGAGGTCATACTCCGATGGCAGTAACAGTGACCTCACCTTTTGATACGGAGATTTTTCATATTGGTGAGACGGTTGATAAGGAGAGTGAAAGTTGGCTAGTTGGCTTAACTTCTCACGGATATCAGGTTCAGGTGGCAGTTCCAAAAAACTTTGTTTTACAAGGAACAGTGACTAGCTCTGCTTTGATTGTGAGCTTGAGCCTTCTCTTTATTGTCATTCTTTATCTGACTTTGAGGCAGACCTTTGCTAATTATCAAAAGCAGGTAGTGGATTTGGTGGATTCCATCCAAGCTATTGCCCAAGGACAAGAAGGTCTTCGCATCGATACGCTTGAAAAGGATCAGGAATTACTCCTAATCGCGGAGACGACCAATGATATGTTAGATCGTTTGGAAAAGAATATCCATGATATTTATCAGCTAGAGCTTAGTCAAAAAGATGCTAATATGCGAGCCCTGCAGGCGCAAATCAATCCTCATTTTATGTATAATACGCTGGAATTTTTACGTATGTACGCAGTCATGCAAAGTCAAGATGAGTTGGCAGATATCATTTATGAGTTCAGTAGTCTCTTGCGTAACAATATTTCTGACGAAAGAGAAACACTCCTCAAACAGGAATTGGAATTTTGCCGTAAATACAGCTATCTCTGCATGGTTCGCTATCCCAAGTCCATTGCCTATGGTTTCAAGATAGATCCAGAGTTAGAGAATATGAAGATTCCCAAGTTTACCTTGCAACCGCTGGTAGAAAATTATTTCGCGCATGGTGTTGACCACAGACGGACAGATAATGTGATTAGCATCAAGGCGCTTAAACAGGATGGTTTTGTAGAAATTTTGGTGGTCGATAATGGCCGTGGAATGTCGGTTGAAAAACTGACAAGTATTCGAGAAAAATTAAGTCAGAGACATTTTGAACACCAAGCCAGTTACAGTGATCAAAAGCAATCTATCGGGATTGTCAATGTCCATGAGCGTTTTGTGCTCTATTTTGGGGACCGCTATGCTATTACTATAGATTCTGCAGAGCAAGCAGGTGTTCAGTATCGTATTACAATTCAAGATGAGTAGAAAGGGAGAAAATGTATAAAGTATTATTAGTAGATGATGAGTACATGGTGACAGAAGGTCTGAAACGTTTGATTCCCTTTGATAAGTGGGATATGGAGGTCGTCGCAACAGCCAGTCATGCCGATGAAGCCCTAGAATATGTGCAGGAAAATCCCGTCGATGTCATCATTTCAGATGTCAATATGCCCGACAAAACAGGGCTTGATATGATTCGGGAGATGAAAGAAATCTTACCAGATGCTGCCTATATCCTGCTCTCAGGTTATCAGGAGTTTGATTATGTAAAAAGAGCAATGAACCTTAGTGTGGTGGACTATCTGGTCAAGCCTGTTGATAAGGTAGAGTTGGGAAATCTGCTGGAGAAGATTGCAGGTCAGCTCGGCGAGAGAGGAAAGAAAAGTCAGACCCTCAGTCAAGATTTAGACGAGGCTGGATTTGTCAGTTATTTAGGGAGTAAGGAGAACTGGTGGATTGGTCTTTCAAAGGAAAAACAAGGTTCTTTCACTATTCCATATTATGTGTTAGGACAAGATTGGCAGATTTTTATTTCTGATCAACCCCTAGATGGTTTAGTCGTTACTCCCTTTGAAGCTCCTTATCAAGAACACTTTGAACGCTGGAAGCTGAATGCTGAGAAAGCCCTCTTTTACGGTTCTGTAAATCTAAAACAGTCTCAGAGTCTCTTTGCCTATTACGAACCGATTTATAGGGTTATCATTCAGGGGAATCTCAATCAAATCGTGGAAGAATTGAACCTTTTGGAGAAGGTGGTTCTTGAAAATACACCGCGTGTTCCGATTACCAAACAGCTTTTTATCCAGTTTGTCATGGATGTCTTTCACTTGTTTGAACATCTAAAAGCTGATGATATGACGGACATTGTCAAAACGATTCATGCTATTCAATCCTTCGATGAATTGGTTTCTTATATCAAGGGAACTCTGATTAGCTTTTTCGGTCAATACCGTATGAATGAAAATGTGGTCAGTGTGCTGGAAGTCATTGGTCGGGATTACCAAAAGGAGCTGTCCCTCAAGGATATCAGTAAGGCTCTCTTTATCAATCCTGTCTATCTAGGACAGTTGATTAAGCGAGAAACCGATTCGACCTTTGCAGAGCTACTAAACAAACAACGTATTAAGGCTGCCCAGCAGCTCTTACTTTCAACTAGTGACAGTATCGAAGATATTTGTTATGCTGTTGGTTACAGTAACCTTGGATATTTCTATAAAGTTTTCCGAAAATTGTGCGGAAAATCGCCAAAAGCCTACCGAAAACAGGTAGAAACGATACTATAAGATTTGTATTCCTTTACAAAATGTGCTATAATATGAATAATATTATTAGGAGGTTCTATCATGAAAAAGAAACCGATTTATCTATGGGTCTTGTTAATCTTGTCTGCCCTTATTTCAGTTCCGTCTCTGTTTGGGATTGTGAGTCCCTTGCCTAGTAAAGAAGCCCTTCGTGCTGCTCAGAAACAAGTTGCAGGGGTCAGTGCTCAGCAATTAGAAGACCAGCTTAATTACAACTATGGAGTAGCAGAAGCGTATCATTCTATTTTTAATATGGCCTTGATTGTGCTATCTGCTATTTTAGTTGTAGTAGCGATTGTCTTCCTTATTCGTAAGAATTTGCAATATGCAAACTATACTTACGTTGGCTATGTTTTGCTAGCCATTATCGGTTCGATTTATGGCTATGTTGGTTTACAGGACGCTGTGCAGTTGGTTCAAGATGAGAGCATGCGTTTGACAATGAGTATTGGTTCAAAAGCTGTTAGCATTTTCTATATCGTCATCAATGTTCTCTTCCTAGCTCTTGTCTTCTATAAGATGTGGCGACAACAGAAAGCCTTGGCAGAAGAAGAGGAAGCAGAAAATCTTGCCTAAGTATTGACAAAAAAGAACTATCAAGATACAATCTTGGTAGTTCTTTTTCGATTAAAAATAAAATCATGGAGGTACATATGAAGACAATTTCTTTAGTTTATATTAGTTTGAGTGGCAACACTGAAAGTTTTGTGACGCGCTTGAAAGATTATCTCTTGTCCCAGTACGAGGGAATTGAGGTTCAAAAGATTCATATCAAGGATTTGGTAAAGGAAGGTCACGATTTCTATGAAATGGACCATCCCTATGTCGCTTTTTTGCCGACCTACCTCGAAGGTGGGAATGGCGTTGATAACGGAGATGTCGAGATCTTGACGACACCCGTTGGAGATTTTATCGCCTATGGTGACAATGCTAGTAAGTGTTTTGGCGTAGTTGGTTCAGGAAATCGTAACTTTAATAACCAATACTGCCTGACAGCTAAGCAATACAGTCAACGCTTTGGATTCCCTGTCTTGGCTGACTTTGAAATGCGAGGCATGCTGGAAGATATCAAACGTGTCGCAGCTATTATCGCAGATTTGTATGAGTTGGAAAAGGAGAATTAAAGTCAATATAAGAGGCGCTTGAGATTTTTCAACTGTTTTTTTGAGTATAAACAGTCTTTGAGAACGTAAAAAAGCATAAGTTCAGGTCTTTAAAACCTTGTTCTTATGCTTTTTATCATAGAAATATTTGCTGCATTTTCTCTTGAAATGAAACCTTATACTCAATGAAAATCAAAGAGCAAACTAGGAAACTAGCCGCAGGCTGTACTTGAGTACGGCAAGGCGACGTTGACGTGGTTTGAATTTGATTTGCGAAGAGTATTATCTTCATCTCGCGCTTGTCAGTTAACCTGCTTTTCCGATTGCGAGTGCGTAGATAAAGAAGATGGCAAAGCCAAAGAGGAAAATCAATCCTGCAATGGCAAGGTGTTTGAGCCAAGAAGGAAGATTTTTGTTTTCACGCGTTACCAAGGCGTAATTCAAAAGAGCGAAGAATGGTGTTGTCAGGAAAGAACCAATCATAGCAAAGCGGAGCATGGTTGATACCTGACCAGCGAAGAACTTGATAATGACGATACCGATGATAGCAGTGATGGTCATCCAGATGTTCAAAGATTTACGATTGTCTTCTTTTTGACTGATTAGCAGTCGGAGAGATTCCTGATTGACACGAGAGTAACCATCAATAACGGTGATAACTGTTCCAAAGATACAGAGGAAGGCAATAAAGGTAATCAAGTAACGGGACCATTCGCCAAGGACAGAGGCATACATGCCCACGAATTGAGAGATGTATTTGGCTGAAGCAGCTTCAACCGCCTGCCCTGTAGGATATTGAATCAATGCTCCCAGTGCTACAAAGAACACAGCTAGGATAGCTGTTCCAATGTAACCAACGTTAAAGTCAAATAGAGCGTCTTCTGTGTTAAAGTTGACGGTCTTTCTCTTTTCAGCTGACCAAAGTGAATTGATAGCTGAAATTTCAATAGGAGCCGGCATCCATCCTAGGAGGGAGACGATGAAGGGCAGAGCTGCCATTTGCCAAGGTGTCTTCTCGACAAAATCAGAACTGTATTCTGGATGCTTGACCGCCGCAATGATAACTGCAAGAACAGTCGCAATGGTTAAGGCAGACATAATCCATTTGACCATGCCGTCTAAAAGTTTGTAGCCTCCAAAGAGTAGCATAGCCCAAATGATTGCAACGAGAATGAGGGACCACTGAGTGATGCTAAGACCGATCATTGGGAAGGCACTGGCGATGATAGCTGAGCACAGAATGGCAACACCAGCTGTGTTGACCATAGCCGAAAAGACATTGAGAATGAAGAAAATCCAGAGATAGAGTTTTCCTTTTTCGGCATAACCTTCAACCAAAGTCTTTCCAGTATCAGCTGTGTATTCAGCACCAAAACGGAAAAATGGATATTTAAAGACATTGGCTAAGATGACCAAGAGAAGTAGAGACCAACCGTAAGAACCGCCGGCTTGAGTTGAGGATACAATGTGAGAACCGCCAACAGCGGCAGTTGCCATTAGGATTCCAGGTCCCATTGCTTTTAGTTTACTTGTCCAGGTTGATTGATTTAACGAAATAGCTTGCGACATGATAGATACTCCTTTTTGAATTTTCAGAATAATCTGGATATGTAATCTATATTCTACAAAAAACTTTGGGAAAATGCAAGAATATTTTGAAAAAAGATAGAAAATTTACAAAGAAGATCTGAAAATAACTGTTATGATAGTGATACTCTTCGAAAATCTCTTCAA
>NZ_VMNC01000054.1:7420-66838 GCF_013277505.1 Streptococcus sp. k-378
TTTTCATTGAGTATAAGGTGCAGCAGGATAAAGAAAAACCGAGAAGTTTCTTTCTCGGATTTGCTTATTATGAGGTTCTTACTTTTTATGCTCCAAGAGTTGATTGATGTGATCTACTTTTTTAGCTTCTCTTTTATAAAGAATAGCCCAAATGATGAGGTAGACAATCGCAAACTCGATAATGAGCTGGAGATAGAAGAACCAGTGGAAAGGGAACCAACCTGCCAGAGTTGCCAGTGGGACAAAGCCAGCCAGCATAAGGAAGAAATGAGTCAGAGTGGCACGGAGCATGCTCCAGTCACGGCTGAATAATCGTTTACCAAAGTTGAAGAGAATACCGATGGCTGCCCAGATAAGAGTACAGTAGAGCAAGACCAGGGCACCGTGAACCTGATGCTGAGCCATCACTTGGCCGATGATAGAGTAGGGATTTAGTGGTGCGTAGGTATTTGGTGCATAAATGAGTGAAAAGATGATAGAGAGGATGAGGCCGATGAGGACACCAGTAGCTGCGTCGTGGAAGATTTGTTTTTTCATAGTTCTAATTTCTCCTTGATGGTTTTTAGATAACGGCGTGAAGAGTAGGTGAAGTTTTCATTTTTTAGAAAGATTTCTACTAGGCCGTTGGGCGTAAGCTTGAGATGGGAGATGGAGTCGATATTGATGATTTCTGATTGGGAAATTTGGATAAAATTGCTTGGCAAGAGTTCAAGGATCTGATAGAGTCGTAAGTCAATGGTGTAGGTCTGACTTGCTGTTTCTGCTAGAACCTTCCGATTCTCGATATAGAAGCGTTGAATCTTGCCAATCTCAACGAGATAGACCTGATTATTGATTTTCCCTTTGATTTTTTCTGTTAGATCCAGATTTTCTGCGAACTCGATGACTTTCTGGACTTTATCTGTTGGCTGAGGTGCTTGAACAATCAGCTTTTCCTCTTCGTAAGTTTCACTAATCTGTAGTTCTACTTTCATAAATTTCTCTCCTTTTTCGTTATACAAGGTTGTGATCACTTCCTGTATATCTTTATTAAACACTATTTTCCAGACCCTTGCAAGGGACTTTGTCTATGTGGAGAGATTTGGCTCCTATGTGGTGGAGCTTTTTTGTCCTATCTGAAATATGGTATAATAGCACTAATCAATTTCTAGGAAAACAGATATAGAAAGGGGCTGAAAGATGTCTCATATTATTGAATTGCCAGAGGTGCTGGCAAACCAGATTGCAGCTGGAGAGGTTATCGAGCGTCCAGCTAGCGTTGTTAAGGAGCTGGTAGAAAATGCCATTGACGCGGGCTCTAGTCAGATTATCATTGAGATTGAGGAAGCTGGTCTCAAAAAGGTTCAAATCACGGATAACGGTCATGGAATTGCCCACGATGAGGTGGAGTTGGCCCTGCGTCGCCATGCGACCAGTAAGATAAAAAATCAAGCAGATCTCTTTCGGATTCGGACGCTTGGTTTTCGTGGTGAAGCCTTGCCTTCTATTGCGTCTGTTAGTGTCTTGACTCTGTTAACGGCGGTGGATGGTGCTAGTCATGGAACCAAGTTAGTCGCGCGTGGGGGTGAAGCTGAGGAAGTCATCCCAGCGACTAGTCCTGTGGGAACCAAGGTTTGTGTGGAGGATCTCTTTTTCAACACGCCTGCCCGTCTCAAGTATATGAAGAGCCAGCAAGCGGAGTTGTCTCATATCATTGATATTGTCAACCGTCTGGGCTTGGCCCATCCTGAGATTTCTTTTAGCTTGATTAGTGATGGCAAGGAAATGACGCGGACAGCAGGGACTGGTCAACTGCGCCAAGCAATCGCAGGGATTTACGGTTTGGTCAGTGCCAAGAAGATGATTGAAATTGAGAACTCTGACCTAGATTTCGAAATTTCAGGTTTTGTGTCTTTACCTGAGTTGACTCGGGCTAACCGCAATTATATCAGCCTCTTCATCAATGGCCGTTATATCAAGAACTTCCTGCTCAATCGTGCTATTTTGGATGGTTTCGGAAGCAAGCTTATGGTTGGACGTTTTCCACTGGCTGTCATTCACATCCATATCGACCCTTATCTAGCGGATGTCAATGTGCATCCAACTAAGCAAGAGGTGCGGATTTCCAAGGAAAAAGAACTGATGACCCTGGTTTCAGAAGCTATTGCAAATAGTCTCAAGGAACAAACCTTGATTCCAGATGCCTTGGAAAATCTTGCCAAATCGACCGTGCGCAATCGTGAGAAGGTGGAGCAAACTATTCTCCCACTCAAAGAAAATACGCTCTACTATGAGAAAACTGAGCCGTCAAGACCTAGTCAAACTGAAGTAGCTGATTATCAGGTAGAATTGACTGATGAAGGGCAGGATTTGACCCTGTTTGCCAAGGAAACCTTGGACCGATTGACCAAGCCAGCAAAACTGCATTTTGCAGAGAGAAAGCCTGCTAACTACGACCAGCTAGACCATCCAGAGTTAGATCTTGCTAGCATCGATAAGGCTTATGACAAACTGGAGCGAGAAGAAGCATCCAGCTTCCCAGAGTTGGAGTTTTTCGGACAAATGCACGGGACTTATCTCTTTGCCCAAGGGCGAGATGGACTTTACATCATAGATCAGCACGCTGCTCAGGAACGGGTCAAGTACGAGGAGTACCGTGAAAGCATTGGCAATGTTGACCAGAGTCAGCAGCAACTCCTAGTGCCCTATATCTTTGAATTTCCTGCGGATGATGCCCTGCGTCTCAAGGAAAGAATGCCTCTCTTAGAGGAAGTGGGCGTCTTTCTAGCAGAGTACGGAGAAAATCAATTTATTTTACGTGAACATCCTATTTGGATGGCAGAAGAAGAGATTGAATCAGGCATCTATGAGATGTGCGACATGCTCCTTTTGACCAAGGAAGTTTCTATCAAGAAATACCGAGCAGAGCTGGCTATCATGATGTCTTGCAAGCGATCTATCAAGGCCAATCATCGTATTGATGATCATTCAGCTAGACAACTCCTCTATCAGCTTTCTCAATGTGACAATCCCTATAACTGTCCTCACGGACGTCCTGTTTTGGTGCATTTTACCAAGTCGGATATGGAAAAGATGTTCCGACGTATTCAGGAAAATCACACCAGTCTCCGTGAGTTGGGGAAATATTAAAAGTATAAAAAAGTCTGGGAAAAATTTTCAAAATCAGAAAAACGCATAAAATCAGGTGTTCAAAAACCTTGATTTTATGCGTTTTATCATGGAAATAGTTACTTCATTTTTTCCTAATTCTTTTCGAAAATCTCTTCAAACCATGTCAGTTTTATCAGTAATCTCAAAACAGTGTTTTGAGCTAATTTTGCTAGTTTTGTCTGTAACATCGAAGTTGTGTTTTACCACTCTGCGACTGGTTTCCTAGTTTGCTCTATGATTTTCACAGAGTATTAAATTGCGATTTTGCCAAGTTTCTTTATTCGTCTAAAAGTAGAGTCTGTTCTATGCGTCTAATGTACGAATTAGGTTGACCATTTCAATAGCGCCTTGTGCACACTCAGAACCCTTATTTCCTGCTTTAGTGCCAGCTCGTTCTATGGCTTGTTCAATTGTATCTGTCGTTAGCACACCAAACATAACTGGGATTTCGCTATTTAAACTGATTTGGGCGATTCCCTTAGATACCTCGCTACATACATAATCATAATGACTTGTATTCCCTCTAATGACAGCTCCCAAGCAGATAATTGCATCATATTTTTTACTTTTTGCCATTTTTGATGCAATCAGAGGTATTTCAAAAGCTCCTGGAACCCAGGCTACCTCGATATCTTTCTCGTTTACATTCTCTCTTTTGAGATTATCCAGTGCTCCAGATAATAATTTTGAAGTTATAAATTCATTAAATCTCGCTACAACAATACCGATTTTAATATCGTTCGCTACTAAATTACCTTCATAAGTGTTCATTTATTTTTCCTCCATATTTAAAATGTGACCCATTCGATTTTTCTTTGTTTCTAAATAAAAACTATCGTAAGGATTGGCTTCTATTTCGATTGGTATTCTACTGGAAATGGTAATTCCATATTTTTCTAACTGTTCAACTTTGTCAGGATTATTTGTCAGTAAATGTAGTGACTGTAGTCCTAGGTCTTTAAGCATTTGTGCTCCAATATGATATTCTCTTAAATCACCTTCAAAGCCTAATGCAAGATTGGCATCAAGCGTATCCATGCCTTGATCTTGTAAATGATAGGCTTTTAATTTATTGATAAGTCCAATTCCTCGTCCCTCCTGTCGCAAGTAAAGTAAGACACCCGAACCATTCTCAACAATCATTTTCATAGCTTTATCGAATTGCTGTCCACAATCGCAACGTAAAGAGCCTAAAACATCTCCTGTTAAACATTCGGAGTGGACCCGACATAATACATTGGCTTCATCCTCTATGTTTCCCATAATAAGAGCAAGATGATGTTCCCCATTTAGTTTATCTATATAGCTAATTGCTTTGAAATTACCGTATCTAGTAGGCATATTGACAGTTGAAACTCGTTCTACCAGCTGATCATATACTTTTCTATATTCTTGTAATTCTTTGATGGTAATTAGTGGAATCTTGTGTTTCTTCGAGAACTGAATTAAATCATCTGTTCTCATCATTTTGCCATCATGATTCATTATTTCACAACATAGGCCACACTCTTTTAGTCCAGCTAATTTTAATAAATCAACAGTTGCTTCTGTGTGTCCATTTCTTTCTAGAACACCACCTTTTTTTGCAATTAAAGGAAACATGTGTCCTGGCCTGCGAAAATCAGAGGGTGTTATATCTTCAGCTACACACATACGTGCGGTCAGTCCTCTTTCCTCGGCAGAAATACCTGTGGTCGTTTCTTTATAATCAATTGAAACTGTAAAAGCAGTCTTATGATTATCTGTATTGTTTTCAACCATAGGTGAAAGCATTAATTGATTAGCTAAACTTTCGCTCATAGGCATACAAATTAATCCTTTGGCATAAGTAGCCATAAAATTAACATTTTCTGTTGTAGCTGCTTGTGCAGAACAAATTAAGTCTCCTTCATTTTCTCTATCCTTATCGTCTATAACAAGAACAAGTCGTCCCTTCTGCAATGCTTCTAATGCTTCTTGTATTTTTCGATATTCCATTGACTGATTATCCTTTCTGCTAAAATCCATTTTGATATAATAGTTCCTTAGATATTTCTGATTTTGGAGAATTATCCATCAGTTTTTGCACATATTTACCTAAGATATCATTTTCAAGATTTACTGTACTCCCGACTTGTTTACTCTTAAGAATGGTTTGTTCCAAGGTATGAGGGATAACAGATACTGAAAAGTTTACTTTGGAGACTTTAGCGACAGTCAGACTAATGCCGTCAATTGTAATAGATCCTTTTTCAACTATTAAATCTAAAATTTCTTTTTGTGTGTTGATTTGATACCATACAGCATTATCATCTTTTTTTATTGACGAGATTTTTCCTGTACCATCAATGTGTCCTGTAACGACGTGACCCCCAAGTCGACCGTTGACAGATAAGGCTCTTTCTAGATTCACCTCACTTCCATGTTTTAATAGAGTAAGAGCTGTTCGACTCCATGTTTCATTCATTACATCAACTGTAAAGGATTGATGATTGAAATGAGTAACTGTAAGACAGATACCATTTACTGCTATACTATCGCCTAAATGGATATCCGTTAATATTTTTGAGGCTTTAATTGATAGTTTACAATTACGAGAGTCTTTCTGTATTCTTTCAACTTTTCCGATTTCTTCAATTATTCCTGTGAACATGGATAAATCACTTCACTTTCTATGAGATAGTCATTTCCTATTTGAGAAAAAGCATAAGGTTTCAATCTAATAGCGTCATTTGGCAAAGAAATGCCTTCACCTCCGACAGGAAACTTGGCACTGCCTCCAAAAATTTTTGGTGCAATATATATTTTCAGCTCATCAACAATTTGTTGTTCCAAAGCACTCCAATTCATTAGACTGCCCCCTTCTAGAACTAGGCTATCAATCTGCATGTTTCCTAGATGTTGCATTAAACTCGATAAGTCTATATGATTGCCTTTTTTCTTTATGGAAAGTATTTCACAGCCATGATTTTGATATAGCTTCATTTTATTTTTGTCTTCAGAGGAAGTGGCAATGTAAGTTTTAATATCATTTGCTGTTTTTACGATTTTAGAGGTAAGAGGAGTTCGTAAATGTGTATCGCATATGATACGGATAGGATTTTTCCCTTCCTCCAATCTACATGTCAGCAAAGGATCGTCTTGAATAACAGTATTGACTCCCACCATAATTGCACTAACATGGTGTCGTAACTGATGCACATGCTTTCTTGCTTCTTCTTCAGTAATCCATTTGGATTGATTTGTTTTAGTGGCTATTTTTCCATCCATTGACATTGCATATTTCATAAAAACATAGGGTACATGCTGGGTAATATACTTTCTAAAACTTTTTATTAAGTTAAGACACTCATTTTCTAAAATTCCAACAGTAACTTGAAGATTATTTTCCTCAAGTATCTTTACTCCTTTTCCAGATACAATAGGATTACAGTCTAGGCTTCCAATGACTACTCTTGTAATACCACTATCGATTATAGCATCTATACAGGGAGGTGTTTTCCCGAAGTGACAACAGGGTTCAAGTGTTACATAAAGCGTCGCTCCGACAGGGGATTTTCTACAGTTTTTAAGAGCATTTCTCTCAGCATGTGGGCCACCAAAAAACTCATGATAACCTTGTCCGATGATGTGATTATCTTTTACAATAACTGCGCCGACCATAGGATTGGGGTTGACGTAACCAGCCCCTTTTTGTGCCAGTTTTATTGCTAATTTCATATATTTTGAATCGCTCATCTCACTACCTCCAAAAAATATACCTTGAATAGGGAACTACTCAAGGCATACAAAAGAAAACTTATGCGATTAACAAAAATGCTCTGAAATGACAAGTAATCATTTCAGAGCACGCAAAAAGCACAAATATACTTTTATCTTCTTTCATCCAGACTATACTGTCGGCTTTGGAATTTCACCAAATCATGCCTTTCGGCTCGTGGGCTATACCACCGGTAGGGAATTGCACCCTGCCCTGAAGATAGTTATTCAATTACAGATGATTATAGTACTTAATTTTGAATATGTCAACAGATAAATACCGATTGTTTTTGATATACTGTATTTGTGATAATCGATTCTCGCTCCTCGGATAAAGAAAATATGATATACTAGATAAACGAAATAAGAGAGAAGGAACACTATGTACGCATATTTAAAAGGAATCATTACCAAAATTACTGCCAAATACATTGTTCTTGAAACCAATGGTATTGGTTATATCCTGCATGTGGCCAATCCTTATGCCTATTCAGGTCAGGTTAATCAGGAGGCTCAGATTTATGTGCATCAGGTTGTGCGTGAGGACGCCCATTTGCTTTATGGATTTCGCTCAGAGGATGAGAAAAAGCTCTTTCTTAGTCTGATTTCGGTCTCTGGAATTGGTCCTGTATCAGCTCTTGCTATTATCGCTGCTGATGACAATGCTGGCTTGGTTCAAGCCATTGAAACTAAGAACATCACCTACTTGACCAAATTCCCTAAAATTGGCAAGAAAACAGCCCAGCAGATGGTGCTGGACTTGGAAGGCAAGGTAGTAGTTGCAGGAGATGACCTTCCTGACAAGGTGGCAGTGCAAGCTAGCGCTGAAAACCAAGAACTGGAAGAAGCCATGGAAGCCATGTTGGCGCTGGGCTACAAGGCAACCGAGCTCAAGAAAATCAAGAAATTCTTCGAAGGAACGACAGATACAGCTGAGAACTATATCAAGTCGGCCCTTAAGATGTTGGTCAAATAGGAGTAGAGCATGACAAAACGTTGTTCGTGGGTCAAGATGACCAATCCGCTCTACATCGCCTATCATGATGAGGAGTGGGGCCAGCCCCTCCATGATGACCAAGCATTGTTTGAGTTGTTGTGTATGGAAACCTATCAGGCAGGCCTGTCTTGGGAAACGGTGCTCAACAAACGACAAGCCTTCCGAGAAGCCTTTCATGGCTATCAAATTCAAGCGGTCGCAGAGATGACCGACACCGAATTGGAAAACTTGCTGGATAATCCAGCCATTATCCGAAATAGAGCCAAGATTTTTGCTACACGCGCTAACGCCCAAGCATTTTTACGACTACAGGCAGAGTACGGCTCTTTTGATGCCTATCTTTGGTCTTTTGTTAAGGGGAAAACTGTCGTTAACGATGTTCCTGATTATCGCCAAGCCCCAGCTAAAACGCCCTTATCTGAGAAATTAGCCAAAGATCTCAAAAAACGAGGCTTCAAGTTCACAGGCCCAGTCGCCGTATTGTCTTTTCTACAGGCTGCAGGGCTAGTTGATGACCACGAGAATGATTGTGAGTGGAAAGGTCTTAAATGATGTCTAACAAAAATAAGGGGATTCTGATTTTTGCGATTCTCTATACAGTCCTCTCTGTGTTTGATGGCGTTAAATTGCTGGCTTCTTTAATGCCATCTGCCATTGCAAATTATCTTGTTTATGTAGTTTTAGCTCTATATGGCTCCTTCTTGTTCAAGGATAGATTGATCCAACAATGGAAGGAGATTAGAAAGACTAAAAGAAAATTCTTCTTTGGAGTCTTAACAGGATGGCTCTTTCTCATTCTGATGACTGTTGTCTTTGAATTTGTATCAGAGATGTTGAAGCAGTTTGTGGGACTAGATGGACAAGGTCTAAACCAGTCGAATATTCAAAGTACCTTTCAAGAACAACCACTACTGATAGCTGTTTTTGCTTGTGTCATTGGACCTCTGGTAGAAGAATTATTTTTCCGTCAGGTCTTATTGCATTACTTGCAGGAACGGTTGTCAGGTTTACTAAGCATTATTCTGGTAGGACTTGTTTTTGCTCTGACTCATATGCACAGCTTGGATTTGTCCGAGTGGGTTGGTGCAGTCGGTTATCTAGGTGCTGGTCTTGCCCTTTCTATTATTTTTGTGAAAGAAAAGGAGAATATCTATTATCCCCTACTTGTTCACATGTTAAGCAACAGCCTCTCCTTAATCATTTTAGCTATCAGTATAGAGAAATGAAATAAGAACAGGACAAATCGATCGGGACAGTCAAATCGATTTCTAACAATGTTTTAGAAGTAGAGGTGTACTATTCTAGTTTCAATGTGCTGTAATATGTGATGAAAATGCCAGTAATGATACCGAGAAAAAAGCTGAGAAACTTTTCCCAGCTTTATTTGTTATAGTCAAAGCGAATGACTTGTTCCTGTGCATCTACATGAGCATGGACCCCAAAGGGTACAATTGCTCTTGGAGTTGCGTGGCCGACATTCAGATTATAGACAATCGGGATATTGCTGTCAATGATATCCAATAGTGCCTCTTGATAGTCGTCATGGAAAGTTTCATCCATAGGTTTTCCGACCAAGAGTCCATTGATGACCGCGAATATGCCAGTGTCCTTTAAAGTTAGCAACATCTTTTTGAAGTCTTCTGTCTTAGGCTTTTCTTCGCTTGTTTCGAGCAAGAGGATTTTCCCTTCCCAGTCTGACAAGTCAGGGAAAAGTTTGTATTTTTGGCAGAGCTCCGTGCTATCTGCGTATCGAGAGTTGTCAAAGATATCGTAGAGGGATTCTAGGCAACCACCGAGGATTTTCCCCTCGAACTGGGCACTTCCTTGCAACAAGTCAAAACCTGTATTTGTATGACTGACACGAGGTGTTCCCAGGGCCGTGGGACTAAAATCAGTTCGTTCCTCATACCAAACGTCACTAGGGCGGATTTCTGAAATTCTTCCCGTCTCAATCAATTCTTTAAAGTAGTGAAGGCTATAGGCTAGCATTTCTTTGTCTAATTCACAAATGTCTGCTAAAAAGGATTGACCATAAAAAGTCTTGATTCCTAATTTATGCAACATGAGGTGGTTCATGGTTGTATCCGAGAAGCCAAGAAAAATTTTTTGTTTGATAACCTTTTGGAGTTGGTCATTTTCAAAAAGATAAGGTAGTAAGCGATATGTATCGTCTCCACCGATGGCACATAGGATCATATTGATGCTATCATCAGAAAAGGCATGAATCAAATCCTCTGCACGCGCTTCAGGATGGTCCTTGATAAAGTCTAATCCTTTTAACGAATGGGGCAAAAAGATAGGATTGAGTCCCAGATCCTTGAGACGTTGGATACCCAAGTCTACTTCGTGTTTGACAAAGTCCTCTCCGATAATGCCACTAGATAAACTAACAATACCAATAGTAGAAATCATATCTGATCCTCCTAGAAATAGATTGATACTCTTCGAAAATCTCTTCAAACCACGTCAGCTTTGCCTTGCCGTATATATGTTACTGACTTCGTCAGTTCTATNNTTTGAGCAACCTGCGGCTAACTTCCTAGTTTGCTCTTTGATTTTCATTGAGTATGAGCCTATTTTATCACAAAAGATAAGAGAAAGCTATGTGGGATTTCAGAAGAATGCTTTTAAATTAAGAAAGTAGTAAAAAGCAACCGCACCTGCAGTTGCTTTTATGATTATTCTTAATAGCGTGTTGGTCCTGCACTTGCGCTGCGGATGTTCAAGCGTTTCTTGAGATAGAAGCGAAGGACTAGGAGGGCTGCTCCGATAATAGCCAGTGGCACTGGAGCGAGTACGGGGTTAAGGCTAGCTGGTAGGAAGCTTGTTGCAAAGAAGACAAGCAACCAAAGGAACATAGAAGCTAGGATAACTAGTACAGATTTCCAGAAAGGCGGACGTTGGCTGCGGTCCATATCTGGTCCATAGTATTGGTAAACAAAGTAGTACATCAAGTAGAAGGCAAATCCACCAACCAGTCCAACTAAGAGGAGGGTAATCAATCCATAGCCGAAAGCTTGATCTGCTGAGAAGAAGGTTGTGAGGGCGCTGACGAGGGCGAAGAGGCTAGTGATGAAAAGGGCTGAGTCCATAATCATGAGTTTTGGATCATCATTTTCTTTTGGATGCTCTTTTTCATATTGCTCCTTGACAGTGAAGCTGTGAGCCCAGTGAGTTGGTGCACCGTAGAGGGAACGGGCAGTTGTACCTTTAGATTGCTCCTCAAGGATTTGGGGAATGACTTCCTCAAAAATAGTTTGGATTTCAGCGTCTGTTTTCCCATCTTTGATGAATTGTTGGGTAGCAATGTGGACAAACTCTTGGTTTTTCTTAGTTAATTTTTGTAGATCAATTTGAGACATAGGAACTCCTCTTAGAACCATTTTTTATGGATGAGATAGAGAGTGAGCGAGACACTCATAGCAAAGGCGATAAAGACGATTAACCAAAAGGCATTTGGCTCTCCGTTTAGGGGGATTTCATTATCCTTAAAGTTCATCCCGTAGGCAGAAAAGACCATGGTTGGGATGGACATGACGATGGTCACAAGAGCCAAGGTTTTCATGATGTTGTTCTGGTTGTTAGAAATGATAGAGGCGAAGGTCTCTGTCATAGAATGCAAGACGTTTCCATAAATGTCTGCCATCTCGATGGCCTGTTGGGTTTCAATCAGGGTGTCTTCAAGCAGGTCTTCGTCCTCAAGGTATTTCTTGATATTGCTGGTTGAACTGGTCAATTTCTTAATCACGCGCTCATTTGTTTTGAGGGAGGCTTTGAAATAGACGATAGTTTTTTCCAATTCCATGAGCTCAATCAATTCTTCATTACGAGTTGATTGATGCAGTTGACTTTCGATTTGTTCACTCTTGCGGTCGATTGAACGAAGGGCTGTTAGGTAAAGCTCTGCATTGCGATAAAGAATTTGAAAGATAAAACGTGAACGCATGAAGGTATAGAAATTACGCAATCGACGGTTGATAAAGACATCAAGGACAGGTAGTGGTTCCAAACACGTAGTGATAATGGTTTCCTCAGTGATGATAATACCAAGCGGTATGGTTACGTAGTAGGTGCGGTTATTTCTTTCCTCCGTGACCGGCACGTCTACGATAATCAGGGTATACTCGTCTTCAATGGTAATACGAGACATTTCTTCCGCATCGAGCGGTGCTCGAAGGTCGGCAATATCAATATCGAAGGTGTTGGCGATTTCGAGTGATTCATTTTGAGTCGGATTGACGAGATTGATCCAAGTACCCGGTTCAAGCGTATCGATCTCTTTAAATTCAGTTGTTGTAGAGAGAAAAACTTGTTTCATATCCCTTATCCTTTCTCGTTTTTCAGATTTTTTCACACCGTACTATTATACTACAAAATCGGCTTTTTTCAAATAAAATCTTACAAAGACACCGTTATTATTGGCTTTTTGCTTTGTCTTGAAACGTTGATTTTTGAATTTGCTCCCCTTTTTGCTCCCCCTATAGTGCTTTTAGTGCAGTTTCGTAGAATGAGACTGCTTTTTTTGCGTTCTCTTTTGATAGGTGGCTATATATATCCATGGTCATTGATAAAGTGGAATGACCTAGGCGGTACTGGAGTTCCTTGTATGGTATTCCAGAGTTAAGCAAGAGACTAGCGTGAGTGTGACGGAATCCGTGAAAGCCAATGTTAGGAACATCAGCACGCTTAAAATGTGTTTGCAATCTTCTTTTAAGCCTTGAACTGCTAGGATACTCATGAATGAAATCAGAAAATACCACGCTTTCACGTTGCCCTATCTTCCAGGCCTCTTTAGTTTGGCGCAGTTTGTACTGCTTTAGCATGCTAACAGTCGCTTGATCTATATCTATATCCCGATAACTAGCCTTAGATTTTGGGCTATTGATTTCTAGATCCCGATTTAGTGTTTTGGTAATATGCACAACGGCATTATCTAAGTCTATATCAGACCAAGAAAGGGCTAAAGCTTCATTGATACGGCAACCAGTAGCCAATAGGAACTTATAGAGCGTTGTCTCATAGTAGTAACGATATCTATCGCTATCTAAATTATCGAGATAACCAAGAAATTTTTTTAGTTCTTGATTTTCAAAGTGTTTTACCTTTCGGCGCTTTGCTTTCTGAGTGTTGCGAGGTAAAACAACATCACGGGCAGGGTTGGACGGTATAGCTTGCATGGTTACGCCATACTGTAAGATACGTTTGTTTAAAGCGTGTATCTTGTCATAATGTAGAAAAGCCCCTTTTTCCCCTCTATTAGTCTTGTCAGCAAGTTCGTTGATAATTGACTGGATAAGTGGAGTAGTGAGCTTATCGAGCTTATAAGCCCCAAAAATAGGCAATATATGATTATCGATTAGCTTTCTAACATTGCCTTGAGTGTTTGGCTTAACCGTATTCTTATAACTTTCCAACCAGAGATTAGCTAATTCTTGATAGTTTTTTATGGTAACAGCCTTTTGTCTGGTAGATCCTGCTTTTTGAAAAGCTATTTTTTCTTTAGTGACCTTTTGCTTTACCTCTTTATGTGTCCGACCTGTTACTTTGGTTTTTACTTTCTTTCCTGTTACCTGGTCAACTCCTAGATATACATTAGCACGATAGACTTTACTACCGTCTTTTTTTATAACTTCAGTTATTTTCATGATGATAAACCTTTCTAAAATACATCAGCAGGCAAGCCATTATTAAAAAGGTTTTAGATTGTGGTTTAAATCATGCTAGGGCTTCATAGTTTGCCCTGTATTCAATTTTAAAGAGTCAGGCGGCAAATAATACCAGAGTTTGAAACAAGGCGGATATGGGGTTAATATGGCCCACTATTACATATCATCAAATAATGAAAGTTGGTTATTATCAGCTTGTTTTTCAAGTTCTTTCTGTTTATTTTTCAACTCTTGTATACTTTCACGAGGAGTAGGGAGATTCTCCGGCATAGTTGTTCCGAGTTCTTTCATGGTATTTCTAATGGTTCGGCCTACGTTGAAATGGGTATCATTTGCGAGGTCTTCGCCTTTTATGTTTCTACGTCGTAGAACTTCGTCGGTCTGAGTGGCACGGAATAAGTTAGCGGCTAATTCAGCACTTCCCATAAAGTCTAAAATATGTTCACCTTCATTTAGTTCTTTGAGGTTATGGATATCCTGCATAGTCAACCCACCATATAAGCCCTGATATCCTGAGTTGTGAAATCGGCCAAAGTTTTTAACACCGGCATTGCCAGCAGATTCAGATAACGATTTATTGTGATGTTTTATTTCATCACGGATAGCAATGCGTTTCTGATCTTCAGTAAGTTGATTAAAATCATCGTGTAGTTCTTGCTGACGGGTTTTAATAGCAAAATATGATTGCCCTAGTGCAATGACCTCTTTTCTAGGGTCGCCATTTTGGACAATCAAATAGCAGGCATAGCGAGAGAGTTTAATATCTGCAATTTCTCGCGTTCCAAAATTAAGTTGTACAGTTTTGTTGACGTCAACAAAATTGGCAACCACGCGCTTTCCGGAGTTTTCACAGGCTATTTTTGCTTTGTCTATAACTTGGTTAAAGTTACGCCACTCCATATATTCTAGAATGGTTTGTAGTTCTCTGGCGTACCAAAATTCTACTCCATTTTCGTCTATGTGTTTGATATTTTCAAAAGTTAATTCATCGTACTGTTGAAGTTCCATAATAAAGTATCCTTTCTAAAATATTGTAAGTGGTTGACATTTGTTGACATCAACAAAATTGGTAGATATGGGGCTTATATAGGCTTGAAGCTTGAGCGAACCACGAGAATCCACGCGCTTCAGGATTGTTGGACATTGTGGCGCGTGGGTATGCTATAGGTCGCATTTTAAATGCAAGAGTGGTATAATCATGTTGTAAATACCTAACCTTTCGCTTATTTTCAGTTAGGTACTATTAGACAAGTTGGCAGTAGCTAGCTTGTCTTTTTTGTTGCTATTTTACAATTTTGCCGTTTTTTGCGCTTTAGTCTGTAAAATCGGCTTTCTATTCGTCAATTTCCCCCGTTTTTGCACAATAGATAGTAAGAAGTGGAGAACTATTTGCTATTTTTTCGTTTTTTGCAAAATAGAGGTACTATTATTTACATTTTTCTACAAAGTGATTCTAGTAAATCAAGCAATATTGTTTTTTCCTTTTCTCCAAGAGTAAGAAAGCCTACGAGTAATAAAGCCTCGCGCTCTTTTTTTTGAAGAAGTAAATTATAAACGGCAGGTAAAACATCAAGAGCGTCAGGAGATTCGAAAACTTTCTTGATGAATCGTTTATTACCTGTAAGAGATTCTAAATAACCTTCTACAAAAGCTAATGAATTTATCATTTCTTTTTTTTCATCATGATTTTTAAACTCTCCGTTTCTTGACATATTTAAAATTATATCTAAACTTTCATAGCCTAACAGATATCCAACGCTTACCCCTAAGTATTTAGCAAGTTGCTGGGCTTTTTCTGGTTTAATTTGGCTTTCTCCGTTTTCCCAGCGTGATAGAGTCTTTTCTGATATGCTCATTTCTTTTGCTATTTCCTTTTGAGATAGCTTTTTTTCTTTACGTAACTCTTTTAATCTATTCATTTATATCAACACCTTTCAAATGTATTATATCATTCTTTTTCTTGAACCAGACAAAAAAAGTCCAATAAAATAAAAAATATCCTTGACAAAGACAAAAAGTGTCTGAACAGAACCTCCAGCATAACACTTTTCAATCTATTCTGCTGGAGGTTGATTTTAAAAATAATAGAAAGAGGTAAGACATTTGAAAAATAATATGCGTGTTATTTTAGCAAAGAAACGCTTGAAGGTGGCAGATGTTGCAAGAGAAACAGGGCTATCAAAAAGCACTTTGACGGCATTGTATTATGAGCGTTCAAAAAATCCGACTTTTGAGACATTGCAGAAAGTAGCTGACTTTTTAGAAGTTACGATTGATGACTTGTTAAAGGTTGGATAAATAGAAAGGCAGGCAAGCAATGAAGAGGAACTATACAAGGGTCATCGATGAAATGCGAACCACTCACGGGTTGAACTTGGTAGCTATTGGCCAACGAATAGGCATAGACCCCCGAACGGTTGGCAAGTGGGCACAGGGCAAGCATAAGCCCAACAAGGAAAGCAGAAAAAGACTAAACAAGTTATACAGAGAGGTCAAGCAAGACATGACAACACAAGTAAGTATTTTTGAAGAGACAACAGACCAAGGGCAACTATTGCAGGTTGTCACTACTACTATTTTCCACGGTCAAGCGTTGGATATCTACGGAGATTTTGACAACCCACTTTTTAGAGCTGGGGAGGTTGCTAGAATGATTGACTACTCAAATAGTAGTTTGAGCAAGTTTCTTGAAATGGTAGACCAAGACGAAAAGGACAAGAAGAAAGTTCTTACCCCTGGAGGCGTTCAGCAAGTCTGGTTTTTAACTGAGCAAGGATTATATGAGATTCTATTCCAATCACGCAAACCAAAAGCAAAAGAGTTTAAGAAATGGGTTAAGCAAGTATTAAAAGATATTAGAAAACAAGGCTACTACATGGAAGGGGAACTGGTGGAAGAACCACAGACCACTATAAAAGCCCCTAACACGTTGGTAGAGGCAGAGCGGTATTATATCGATACACTAGCCAAAGCCATTGCAGAGGCTCAAAATATGGACGAGAAGAGCCGTCTGACAAGCAAGCTAACCAGATTCATGCAGGAGGTAGAAGCACAATGGAACTAGTCTACATGGACGGTAAGAAAGAGCCGTATACACTAAGCAGTATCGTTGCAGAATGCACGGGATTGCACCATCACACAATAACCAAGACGATCCGCAAACATCAAGTAAGATTTGAACAGTTCGGAAAGGTTGGATTTAAAATCCAAGCTATGGAAAGTGGCCAGAATACCAAGGACTATATTTTGAACGAACAACAAGCGACCTTGTTAGTTACATTCTTAAAGAACACCGAGCAAGTGGCCAACTTCAAAACCAACCTGGTCAAATCCTTCTTTGAAATGCGTGAGGAACTTTCTAAGTTTCGTATGCAGAGGGCGCTAGAAAAGCCAAAAAGAAAAACACTGCATGACAGCATTGAGAATTGGGAACAAGCCCCAAAGCACGCGCATAGCACCATGAACAACTTGCTACTGAAGGCAGTGACCGACAGGAACGCTAAGCAGTTAAGGGAAGAACGTGGGGGCTACAATGGCATCGATAGCTTGACCAGTGACGAGCTGGAGCAATATCAAGCCTTTGAGGATATGGTAATAGCCATGATTGGCTTGAATATGAGTTACCAAGAAATCAAGGCTATGGCATTCAGAAATAAAAATACACGCCAAAGAAGCGCGTGAGAGCAACAAAAAAAGGCTTAGCAATAACCACACCGCAGAGCCTTTAACACTAACACTAAAACGAATTTAACAAAAAGCAGGCAAGCTATTATCAAAGAGGTTTTAGTAAGATTTATACCTAGATTATAGCATATTTAGGGCAATTTGACCATACGGAGAGCGCCAACTCTTAAAACTGGTACTTTCTCACGCTTTCAATTTGGCGACTCTGAGCGTGAGGATATCCTGTATAGTAAACAACCATTAAAAGGCCAACGGAGGAAAATATGATAGCAGATCAATTAGAAGCTATTTCAACAAATTTAGAAGAAATACAAGAAATTCTTGTAGGAGATGGAACTGCATTAGCTAAAAGGGAAATCAGTAAAGTATTGAACGACTTAGACGATATTTATAATGAACTAACTAGCACAGAATACCATGAACAACAGGAAACACTCAAGGAACAGACGGAAAGGATGAAACAGAGAGTAGTATCTGAGGTAATAGGAGAATTAGAGTGGAGAGAATATTCATATTATAAAAATTTTTGGGGGGATATGGATCTTTTAAAATGCCTTTCTAATTTTGATGGATTTCTTTTTTTGAGTACTTACCTAGCTGAAATAACTAAAGAAAATGGCTATCCTATGAATCGAAGTCAATTATTAAATTACGTCTGGGAACTTTTGGCAGTTGATATTGCAAAGAAAAAACGAGGGCAAAAGAACCTCTTGGATTTATGGACAAGTTCGACTGAGTACACCCGTAGCAAGATGATTTATGAGGAAAACTGACATGAATGAACTAGATTTAACCAATACACAGGCGCTTACCTTTTCCGTGGTACTGATTGGCTTACTGGTCTATCTAAACCACCGAGATCGCAAAAAAAGCGCCCAATTTGAGCGAGAAAACCAACAGACGATAGAAACACCTAACGAGGATTTAAACCCTGAATATGGGCGATATATCCAGCTTGCAGGGGTCAACGTATGGGGAGAAACTGAATGAGTCTATCAGAGAATGACAAACGAGTATTAAGACTAATCAAAGTGGGGGCTGAGAACTCCATAACAGGGGCAGAAATCAGCCTGATCACTAAGCTAGCAGAAAGAACCGTGCAAGATATTATCAGCCGTCTGATCACGCGCTACGGCGTTCCTATCATCGGGGTACGTCATGGAACATTTAGAGGATATTTTATTCCAGCTAACAAAGAGGAGTTACTGGACGGTGCAAAAACATTTTACAATCAGATACGAGAAGAAGAAAAGCGCCTAACTGTCCTTTTAAATGCTGATTTAGAGAGTTACAAAGAAACCTTGAAGGAGGTGGGCGGATATGTTTAGCCTAAGCCGAGAAAGTGAGCAAGACCTATCGCATGGCATTCTGGAGGTAGTGGAAAGATACCTGGAAGCGCGTGATAGACTCAAACCACGACTGACAGGTTTAATCTCAGCTCAGGAAGTCATGGACGAGTTAGATATAAAATATTTGACGCTCCAAAAGTGGGAAAAAGCTGGGCTAAGACGATACCAGCCCCCGCTAGAAGATACTAGGAAAATCTATTACAAAGTGACGGACATCTGGAAGTTTCTGGGGGTGGAGAATGGCAAAAACTAAAATATATTTTTGGCTAAAAATTGATAAGAAATTTTTTGATAATATTTTTATCAAGAGACTAAAAACGGTACCTGGTGGGTACACTATGACAGTGATTTATATTAGGCTCATGCTAGAGAGCTTAGAAAGTGACTGTATTTTATACTATGAGGGTTACTTTGACAATCTCAAGGAAGAGTTAGCCCTAAAATTAGACGTATCGGAAGATGATATAGATATGACCATGGCATACTTTACTAAGTGTGGTCTAATACAAGTTGATGAAGATAAAAACGCAGAACTACCACAGGCAAAAGCCTTGGTTGAGAGTGAAACAAACTGGGCAAACTATAAACGTGAACAACGAAAAAAAGCAAAATTGGAAGAAGTCCAACCATCTTTGACAATTTCCAATTCGTGTCCAACAGAGATAGAGAAAGAGATAGAGATAGAGAAAGAGTTAGAAGAAGAGATAGAGAAAAAAACTTTTTCTGCTCCTACTGCTGAAATCTCTAACTATTACCAAAAGCGTATAGGGGTTATGGATGGGCAACAATATCAAATACTGACTGACTATCTCACTCTTGACGGTATGGAGCTAGAGGTTATCAAGATTGCCATAGACAAGGCTGCAGATAACGGCAAGCGATCTTTTAGCTATATCAATTCAATACTCAAGAACTGGAGACAGAATGGTATTAGAACCATGGTACAAGTCGAAGATGAACAGAGACTGTTTCAGCAAAAGAAACAAGGTCAGTCTGACGATGATATTCAAGACCCGTTTATCTACTGACGGAGAGGAGAAACAATGGAATTACTGAATACAGACCAGCTCAATGAAAAAATAAAGGTCACTGATGAGCTTTGCCCCACCCATCAGATTAACCTAGTACAATTCAAAAAGCCAGATGGTTATACATCACCCTACTGCATGGAATGTACTAGGGAGAACATCAAACAGACGGAGCTAGAGGGCATAGAAAAAGCCCTAGGTCATGATCTGGACTCTTCAACCTATGATGTGCTAGCGCGTGAAAGTACGGTGTCAAATGAGCTGAGAGAGGCCTCTTTTAGCACTTTCAAAGCCGAGACAAAAGAGGAACACGAGGCCAAGGAGTTTGCTATCAAACAAGCTAAGGAGTACCTAAACGGTATGACAGGAAACACGCTGATTATGGGCAATCCAGGTACTGGCAAAAGTCATTTATGCTATTCTATGGCCAAAGCCATTAACGAGGGCTATAAGTCTAGGAATGAGCCTAAGAGTGTGCTTTTTGTCAGTATTACTGAGATTATCACGCGCATTCAGTCAGGTTGGCAGTATAGACAGAGTGATTTTACAGAGTATGATGCCTTGAAGCTACTGACAGAGGTTGACTATCTCTTTATTGATGATCTAGGCACAGAAAGCGTTATGAACAGCCAAAAAAATGAAGCTAATAATTGGGTACAGGCCTTTCTTTTCAAGATTTTTGATAAGCGAGACACAACTATCATCAACACCAATCACAACGGAAAAGAGCTGGCCAGAATCTATAATGATAAGCTAGTCAGTCGCATTGGAAAACAATCAGAGGGGAACGTATTTATTATTACAGACATTAAAGATAAGAGGATGAAGCGCAATTTTTAACCAAATAAAGAAAGGAGGAAGCCCTATGATAGAACCAGCATACTTTGAACAGGCAGATCAGGAACTGGAGGAACTCAATCGCAAACGTGACGATTTTATGGCGGATGCTACACCAGTATGTATTGAAGATACGCCTAAACTGATTGAACTAGGTGAGAAGCTCCGGACGGAAGACACCAGCATAAATGCCTATGAGTTATACAGACACCCTGAAGCGCGTGCAAAGTTATTCGCCCAAATCGCGGAAGCCTGCTTCTTGCTGATTGTAGATAGCTCACCAGTACCAGTGCAGCCGACACAAGCACATCGGATACATTTTTGCGAGTACTTGGAAGGACAATTCCAGAATATCATTAAGAAGTTGATTGCAGGAACTGACAAGCAAGTTCTAGAGTCTTTACTTGAAGCTTTGCAACTACCCAAAGAAAAACAAGCTCAATTTGTCCGTGATGTGGTAGTAAGTGGCTTACTCAGTGAAGAATAGTAGCAAAGGGGCATTGCCTCTTTTTGTGGTTTCACTACTACTGAACCCAATAGTTTTGGGTTTTTCCATATAGAGGGAAATAATGAAGCAGTTAGCAATAGAAACAATCACTAAACCAATGAAGCTGAGAGGAATAACTAAGGGTATAGCTGAGTTGGACGGTCAACGTTTAGAGATTGATTTGGATAATTTAATGATTGATTTTGGTGGAGAGTCATTTGAATTAGACAGAATAGCAGGAACTAAGGGAGGTTATCGCTATTTCTTTCTTTGCCCTGATTGTGGTAGACGGTGCAGGTTGCTTTATAAACGGTATTTGTATTTTAGTTGCGGTACTTGTCTAGATATCCACAAGAGCACTCTTAACCGTAGTAAAACGGATTGCCAATACTACTGGGAGCTTGCGCTTAGGGAAGCTAGAAAGGTAGAACCAGGGTGGAGTCCTAGACGTGGTGGATATATGTTTGATGGTTTCCCTGAAAGACCAAGGTATATGAAACGTGACAGGTATCATAAGCACTATAAGAAGTTTTTGAAGTATATTAAAAAAGGGGATAGATTTTGGCTGAATGGTTCTAGATTGTGAGACAATATGAAGTAGTGTGCAATTTACAAAACGAACACCGTATAAGGGGGAAATATGGAACGTGATAGCCGAGGGAGATTTTTACCAGGTAACCAAGTAGCAAAAGGCAACAGGGGCAACAGAAAGCCAAAATATGGCAATAGCAACGCTTTGAAGCATGGACTATGCAGAGGATACACTGGACTGTTACCAAGCCGAAAAGGTGGGGTGTCTATATATAAAAATGGTGCATACCTTGGAACACTACCAGACAAGTATTTCCACCATTCTGAAGATGGGGCGCTTTGGGTAGATTATAACGCTTGTCAGTATTTGATTTCGGTTTGTGGCTTACCTGAGAGTATGTTTAGCGAATCAGAAGAATGGTAAGGGGGCATATACTTGAACTCCGAGCGAACGCCGAGAAAACGAAAAAAAGCCAAGGCGCTCCGCCTCAGCTATAATCTCAATAATATTATTATATCACAAAGGAGCGAACTAATGGAGCTGGATAAGTTTAAAACGATGATGAACGTCAGAGAGCGGATGACTTACTTTCTACGTTTCCAGAGGATGGCAGGGAGTGAAAACCAAGTTAGGATAGACGAAGAGGCTTGGAAACTTATCTTACCTGATCGGTGGAATTTGAGTGGTGAACATGAAAAGGCAATCCGTGAGGGGTTGGAGATATTCGCCCATGACATCAACAGTATAGAGAACAAACGAGCCAGAAAATACTTTATTATCCATTATTGCTACATGAGAAAGAAAACTATAAGCGAATGCGTAGAGATGGCAGGTACTAGCTCCACTAGCTACCACCGATACAAACAGATAGCCGTCTTAAACTTTGCGAGAATCCACCAGAACGGAGAGCTAGAAGTGTATAAGTAGGCGTTTGTGGTGTTTTGTTGAGAAATGTTGAGATTTAAGTGAGGGGGGATGACATGATTGAATATTTTTTGATTGATTTGGAGAATATCCAATTAGAGGGTATGGAGATAGATTTAAACATGGATTTTGAAATAGATGTTGACCTTGATGGTTTAGATTTAACCTTACTACAAGAATTAGAAGCGTAAATGTTGGCAAATGTAGGCGTAGGCTTCATATTCGCCCCTATTTCACTTGGTTTCGTACTGGACAACTAAAACACCATGGATAAACTAGAAGCTCTCAGAAACGAATCTGGGGGCTTTTGTGAGGTCATAATCTTATAAACCACGCGCTTCATGGTATAATATACCTATCAGCAACCAGCAATAAAAAAAGCACGTTTGACCGTGCTAGTTTCTTGCCTGCTGAACTCATCGAATTAGTAGCCCTTTCGAGGGCTTTTTTGCTCCCCTTTTTGCGTACTTTAGGGGAGCAAGTAGTAAATAGTAATGTTAGTAATTTTTATTAAAAAGCGCGTGATATAAGGGTTAGGAAGCTCTAAAGAAACATAAAACAAGCAGTTCTTGATTATACTACAAATTCAGCCTTTTGGGTAATAGAATCTCACTTTTTTTGGTATAATGGTAAGCAATAATGGACTAGAAAGAACAAAGATGCAAGATAAAATTGTCATTCATGGGGCGCGTGCCCATAATTTAAAAAATATTGATGTGGAGATTCCGCGAGACAAGTTGGTTGTCGTGACTGGCTTGTCAGGTTCAGGGAAGTCCAGTCTGGCTTTTGATACCCTCTATGCGGAGGGACAACGTCGCTATGTAGAGAGTTTGTCCGCCTACGCTCGTCAGTTCTTGGGAAATATGGAAAAACCAGATGTAGATGCCATTGATGGTCTCAGCCCAGCTATTTCCATCGACCAGAAAACGACTAGTAAAAATCCTCGCTCGACGGTGGGAACGACGACTGAAATCAATGACTATCTGCGTCTCCTCTACGCACGTGTGGGGACGCCTTACTGTATCAACGGACATGGAGCTATCAATGCTTCTTCTGTGGAGCAAATCGTTGATAAGGTTTTGGAGTTACCTGAACGCCAGCGCTTGCAGATTTTGGCCCCTGTCATCCGCAAGAAAAAAGGTCAACATAAGAGTGTTATCGAGAAGGTTCAGAAAGATGGGTATGTCCGTGTCCGTGTGGATGGGGAAGTCTATGATGTGACCGAAGTGCCAGACTTGTCCAAGAGCAAGCAACACAATATCGATGTCGTGGTTGACCGTATTGTCATCAAGGAGGGCATTCGTAGTCGTCTCTTTGATTCCATTGAGGCTGCCCTTCGTATCGCAGAAGGCTATGTCATTATCGACACTATGGACGATTCGGAGTTGCTCTTCTCTGAGCATTATGCCTGCCCAGTTTGTGGCTTTACTGTTCCAGAGTTAGAGCCACGTCTCTTCTCCTTCAATGCTCCTTTTGGCTCTTGTAGTGAGTGTGACGGTTTGGGCATCAAGTTGGAGGTGGATACTGATTTGGTAGTGCCAGACGCCAGCAAGACCTTACGTGAGGGAGCGCTAGCACCTTGGAATCCTATCTCATCCAACTACTATCCAAACATGCTAGAGCAGGCTATGACGACCTTTGGAGTGGATATGGATAAGCCTTTTGAGGACTTGTCAGAAGAAGATAAAAACTTGATTCTCTACGGCTCAGATGGCAAGGAATTCCATTTCCACTATGAGAATGAATTTGGTGGTGTGCGCGATATTGACATTCCTTTTGAGGGAGTTATCAATAATATCAAGCGTCGTTATCACGAGACAAACAGCGATTATACCCGCACCCAGATGCGTCTCTACATGAATGAGCTGACCTGCGGAACCTGTCACGGCTATCGTCTCAATGACCAGGCCTTGTCTGTCCGTGTTGGTGGCGAGCAAGGACCACATATCGGAGAAATCTCAGACCTGTCTATCGCAGACCACTTGGAGTTGGTGAGCCAGTTAACCTTGTCTGAAAATGAAGCCATCATTGCTCGCCCTATTCTCAAGGAAATCAAGGATCGTTTGACCTTCCTCAATAACGTGGGCCTTAACTATCTAACCTTGTCACGTTCGGCAGGAACCCTTTCGGGTGGGGAAAGTCAGCGTATTCGTTTGGCAACCCAGATTGGCTCCAACCTCTCAGGTGTCCTCTATATCCTAGATGAGCCGTCAATCGGTCTTCACCAGAGGGATAATGATCGTCTGATTGCCAGTCTCAAAAAGATGCGTGACTTGGGCAATACTCTCATAGTAGTGGAACATGACGAAGATACCATGCGTGAGGCTGATTATCTGATTGACGTTGGTCCTGGTGCGGGAGTATTTGGTGGGGAGATTGTCGCCGCAGGTACGCCTAAACAGGTTGCTCGCAACAGCAAGTCTATCACAGGCCAGTACTTGTCAGGCAAACGTGCCATTCCAGTACCAGACGAGCGCCGTGTAGGAAATGGTCGTTTTATCGAAGTGACAGGAGCGCGTGAGAACAACTTGCAAAATATAACGGCTCGCTTCCCACTAGGAAAATTTATCGCAGTGACAGGTGTGTCGGGCTCAGGGAAATCAACCTTAATCAACAGCATCCTCAAAAAAGCTATTGCCCAGAAGCTCAACCGTAATTCAGATAAGCCTGGTAAGTTTAAAAAGATTACAGGGATTGAGCATGTAGACCGCTTGATTGACATTGACCAGAGTCCAATTGGACGAACTCCTAGGTCCAACCCAGCTACCTATACAGGAGTTTTTGACGATATACGTGACCTATTTGCTCAGACAAATGAAGCCAAAATTCGAGGCTACAAGAAGGGGCGTTTCAGTTTCAACGTCAAGGGTGGTCGTTGTGAAGCCTGCTCAGGTGATGGGATTATCAAGATTGAGATGCACTTCTTGCCAGATGTTTATGTGGCTTGTGAAGTTTGCCACGGAACCCGCTACAACAGTGAAACCCTAGAAGTACACTACAAGGAAAAAAATATCTCGCAGGTCTTGGACATGACTGTTAACGATGCGGTAGAATTTTTCCAACATATTCCGAAAATTCAACGTAAACTTCAGACCATCAAGGATGTGGGACTGGGATATGTAACGCTAGGACAACCAGCTACCACCCTTTCTGGGGGAGAAGCCCAGCGTATGAAGCTGGCTAGTGAACTCCACAAACGATCGACAGGAAAATCTTTCTACATTCTGGATGAGCCGACGACAGGTCTTCATACCGAGGATATCGCTCGCTTGCTCAAGGTTTTAGCTCGCTTTGTCGATGATGGCAATACAGTTCTTGTCATTGAGCACAATCTGGATGTTATCAAGACGGCAGACCATATTATTGACTTGGGACCTGAGGGCGGTGTCGGTGGTGGAACCATCATCGCAACAGGAACTCCAGAAGAAGTAGCGGCCAATGAAGCCAGCTACACAGGACATTATTTGAAAGGAAAGTTACATCATGAATAAACGTGTACAAGCATTTCTAGCTAAAATGCAAGAAAAAGAACTAGATGGTATCATCATCAATAACCTTAAAAACGTCTATTACCTGACTGGTTTTTGGGGCTCAAACGGAACAGTCTTTATCAGCCGTGACCGTCAGGTCTTGGTGACAGACTCTCGCTATATCATTGCAGCCAAGCAAGAAACCAGTGGTTTTGAGATTGTGGCTGACCGTGATGAATTGGCTGTCATTGCAGGCATTGTTAAGGACATGGGCTTGTCTCGAATCGGTTTTGAAGATGAGATTTCAGTTTCTTATTATCATCGTATGCAGGCCGCCTTTGAAGGAATTGACTTGCTTCCACAAACTCAATTTGTTGAAGGACTCCGAATGATTAAGGATGAAGCGGAGATTGCAGCTATTCGCAAGGCTTGTTCTATCTCAGACCAAGCTTTCCGAGATGCGCTTGACTTTATCAAGCCAGGAAAGACTGAAATTGAGATTGCCAACTTCCTTGACTTCCGTATGCGGGAGCTAGGAGCATCTGGCTTGTCTTTTGACACCATTCTAGCTAGCGGTATCAATTCTTCCAAACCCCATGCCCATCCTATGCACAAACCAGTGGAGCTAGGAGAAGCTATTACCATGGACTTCGGTTGCCTCTACGACCACTATGTCAGTGATATGACACGGACTATCTATCTGGGGCATGTCAGCGACGAGCAAGCAGAGATTTACAATACAGTTCTAAAAGCTAACCAAGCCTTGATTGAACAGGCTAAGGCTGGCTTAGGTTTCCGTGACTTTGACAAAATTCCTCGTGATATTATCATCGAGGCAGGCTATGGTGACTACTTTACCCACGGTATCGGACACGGTATTGGACTGGATATCCATGAAGAGCCTTACTTTAGCCAAACTTCTACAGAAACTATTAAGGCAGGTATGGCCTTGACCGATGAACCAGGTATCTATATCGAAGGCAAATATGGCGTTCGTATCGAGGATGATATCCTGATTACAGAGACAGGTTGTGAATTATTGACCCTAGCTCCAAAAGAGTTGATAGTCATTTAGTTGTTTGTCAAGAAAAAAGTACGAAAATGACGAAAAAAGTCAAAAAAAATTAAAAATAGGTCGCAAGTCGGATGTTTTTTATGGTATAATAGACTAAACTGATAGTAACATGTAGCGAAAGGGGTAGGTACATGATTAAAATTTATACAGTCTCAAGTTGTACTAGCTGTAAAAAAGCAAAAACCTGGCTTAATGCCCACCAGTTAAGTTATAAAGAACAAAACCTTGGTAAAGAAGGAATTACGCGAGAAGAATTACTGGATATTCTAACCAAAACAGATAACGGAATAGCCAGTATCGTTTCATCTAAAAATCGCTATGCCAAAGCCCTTGGAGTGGATATTGAAGATTTGAGTGTTAACGAAGTCCTCAATCTGATTATGGAAACACCTAGAATTTTAAAGAGCCCAATCCTTGTAGATGAAAAACGCCTGCAAGTTGGCTATAAGGAAGACGATATTCGTGCCTTCCTACCACGCTCTGTCCGTAATGTAGAAAATGCAGAAGCACGTTTGCGTGCAGCTCTATAAACATCAAGGCTGGGAGCAATTCCCAGTCTTATTCTATTTTAATTTCAAAAAGAAAGAAGAAAGAAATGAAAAAAATAGTTCTTGTTAGTCTAGCTTTCCTTTTTGTCCTGGTTGGTTGCGGACAGAAAAAAGAAACTGGACCAGCTACAAAAACAGAAAAAGATACGCTTCAGTCGGCATTGCCAGTTATTGAAAATGCTGAGAAGAATACAGTTGTAACCAAGACTTTGGTCTTGCCCAAGTCAGATGATGGTAGCCAGCAGACCCAAACCATTACTTACAAAGACAAGATTTTTTTGAGTCTAACTATCCAACAAAAGCGTCCAGTCTCAGATGAGCTGAAGACCTACATTGACCAACATGGAGTGGAGGAAACTCAAAAAGCTCTTCTCGAGGCGGAAGAGAAAGACGACTCCATCATAGAAGCTCGTAAATTAGCAGGATTTAAGCTTGAAACAAAACTATTGAGTGCAACAGAACTTCAAACAACGACTAGTTTTGATTTTCAAGTTCTGGATGTCAAGAAGGCTTCTCAGTTAGAATATTTGAAGAACATTGGCTTAGAAAATCTTTTGAAGAATGAACCGAGCAAATATATTTCAGACAGATTGGCAAATGGTGCGACAGAACAATAGAAAATCCAAATAAATAAACTGCCTGAATTGTAGAAGGTAAGGAATTATGCTATAATGGTACTATTCTAAGGAAAGAGGGTGTTAGAATGGGATTTACTGAAGAAACCGTACGTTTTAAATTGGACGATTCCAATAAAAAAGAAATTAGCGAAACTTTGACAGATGTTTATGCTTCGTTGAACGATAAGGGCTACAACCCAATTAACCAAATCGTAGGTTACGTATTGAGTGGAGACCCTGCCTACGTTCCTCGTTATAATAATGCACGAAATCAAATCCGTAAGTATGAGCGTGATGAAATCGTTGAGGAATTGGTTCGCTACTACCTTAAAGGACAAGGAGTCGATCTGTAACCTATGAGAATTATGGGATTGGACGTCGGTTCAAAAACGGTAGGGGTGGCCATTAGCGATCCGCTCGGTTTTACAGCTCAAGGGCTTGAAATCATCCAAATCAATGAGGAGCAAGGCCAATTTGGTTTTGACCGCGTTAAGGAGCTGGTTGATACTTACAAGGTGGAACGATTTGTAGTGGGCCTGCCTAAAAACATGAACAATACAAGCGGACCGCGCGTAGAAGCTAGTCAAGCCTACGGAGCAAAGCTAGAAGAGTTTTTTGGTTTACCAGTAGACTATCAGGATGAACGCTTGACAACAGTGGCTGCTGAGCGTATGTTGATTGAACAAGCAGATATCAGTCGCAATAAGCGCAAGAAAGTCATTGATAAGTTAGCAGCTCAGCTGATTTTACAAAATTATTTAGATAGAAAATTTTAATATAAAGGAGAGGATATGTCACACGATCATAACCACGACCACGAAGAACGTGAACTAATCACACTAGTAGATGAGCAAGGAAATGAAACCTTGTTTGAAATCCTTTTGACAATTGATGGAAAAGAAGAATTTGGTAAAAACTATGTTCTTCTAGTACCAGTTAACGCAGAAGAAGACGAAGACGGACAAGTTGAAATCCAAGCTTACTCATTCATTGAAAATGAAGATGGAACAGAAGGCGAATTGCAACCAATCCCAGAAGACTCAGAAGACGAATGGAACATGATTGAAGAAGTCTTCAACAGCTTTATGGAGGAGTAAAAATATCCGGGGGATATTTTTACCCCAACTCCTAGAAATTGGAAGAGTTGGAACGTCCAGTGGATGTTTTTAGCCCACGTTAACATTCATAGTTGCTAGTAATTAGCTAACCAGGTAAGAGGTCGGGACGAAAATCCTGACCTCATTTTTTGTTATGTGACTTTCAGTCCGTCTCGCTCCGCTAGGTGCGAGACAAAAAAACCACCCGCTATGCGGGTGCGCGTCGAAGGCTATACCAAAAAACTCCAAACGCGATACAATAAAGGTGTTCAATCCACTTGTAAAGCGAAAGGAGAAAAAATATGGCACAAAAGGCTCATAGTTTATCTCACACAAAGTGGATGTGTTCTATCATATTGTGTTCACCCCTAAGTATAGACGAAAAGTCATCTATAATCAATATCGAAGTAGTTTAGGCGAAATATTTCATCGTTTGTGTAGTTATAAAGGTATTGAAATTATCGAGGGTCACTTAATGCCTAATCATGTACATATGTTAGTAAGTATTCCGCCGAGGATAAGTGTTTCGAGTTTCATGAGTTATTTAAAAGGAAAAAGTGCACTCATGATGTTTGACAAACACGCCAATCTCAAGTACAAGTTTGGAAATCGGCATTTCTGGGCGGAAGGTTATTATGTAAGTACAGTAGGGCTTAATGAAGCCACAATTAGGAAATATATTCAAGATTAAAGAAATTATCCAGTGGATGATTTCTTCACGAGTATGAAAATTTGAGAACGAGTAAAGCATGATATAGCACTAGATAAATTGAGTGTAAAAGAATATGAGGATCCCTTTAGGGATAGTGGTAAGTAATACTAAAGTCTCTTTAAGAGGTAAGTGACGAGTCAAGAGCAATAAGGCTTGAACAAAGTGAAAGCCAGCGTCTTTAGGCGCTGGCTGGTAATTTGGGCTTATAGCCCTGGTACAAACCACCCGTTAGACGGGTGGTCATGATTATCTACGGAATTTTGCTAGATAATTGATTAGACTTTTGTCAAGGAGATGTGTATGTTTGAAGTAGAAGAATGGCTTTATAGTCGGATTGGTTTGAATTTTCGATCAGGTTTAGGCAGAATACAGCAAGCGGTGGATTTGTTAGGGAATCCAGAGCAGTCTTATCCTATTATCCATGTAACAGGGACTAATGGGAAAGGATCTACCATTGCTTTTATGAGGGAGTTATTTATGGGACATGGCAAAAAAGTTGCGACTTTTACCTCTCCTCATATCGTCTCTATCAATGATCGAATCTGCATTAATGGGCAACCTATAGCAGACACAGACTTCATCCGTTTGGCTGAGCAGGTCAAGGAGATGGAGAAAACGCTTCTGCAAACCCATGATCAGTTGTCCTTTTTTGAACTGCTGACCTTGATTGCTTTTCTTTATTTTAGAGAGCAAGAAGTGGATTTGGTTTTACTAGAAGTGGGAATTGGCGGCTTACTTGACACGACCAATGTGGTAACTGGAGAGCTTGCTGTTATCACCTCCATTGGGCTTGACCATCAGGAAACCTTGGGTGATAGTCTGGAAGCAATCGCAGAGCAGAAAGCTGGTATTTTCAAGGCTGGTAAGAAGGCAGTGATTGCGAAATTGCCTCCAGAAGCTAGGCTTGTCTGTCAGAAAAAAGCAGACTCTTTAGCTGTTGATCTTTATCAGGCAGGTCAAGATTTTTCAATGCTGAATGGTAATTTTTCAAGCTCTTTACTAAATCTTTCACAGTTGAACATAGGCTTAGAAGGAGCTTATCAGCAGGAAAATGCGGCCTTGGCGTTGCAAGCATTTCTTCTCTTTATGGGAGAAGGAAAGGAAGTTGTTGATGAGCAGGTTGTAAGACAGGCTTTGGAGAAGACCCATTGGGCTGGGCGTTTGGAGCGTATTCGCCCACAGATTTACTTGGATGGTGCTCATAACCTCCCTGCCTTGACTCGCTTGGTTGAGTTTATCAAAGAAAAAGAGCAGGAAGCCTATCGTCCTCAAATCCTATTTGGAGCCTTGAAACGGAAGGATTATCAAGGGATGTTGGGTTATCTGACTGAAAATTTACCTCAGGTGGAACTCAAGGTGACTGGCTTTGACTATCAAGGTTCTTTGGATGAGACAGATGTAACAGGTTACGATATAGTTTCTTCTTACCGAGAATTTATCAGCAGTTTTGAAGAAAGAGCAAATACGCAGGACTTGTTATTCATTACAGGGTCTCTCTATTTTATCTCAGAAGTACGGGGCTACTTGCTGGAACGTGAGCAGATAAATTGACCTCTTCTTTTGTCTTTGTTATACTAGGGGAATTGCTGGTTAGAGAAAATTTCTCTAAATTGGTAGTAGAAAGGAAATCCATCATGAAATTAAAAAGATTCACACTTTCTCTTGCTTCTCTAGCAAGTCTTAGTCTCGTAGTAGCTTGTTCACAAAGAGCTCAACAGATTCAACAACCAGCAGCTCAAGCACAAATATAACAAACTCAGCAATCACAACCTGCTGCTTCATCGTCTACAGAAAATACAAACCAGGTAGCAACAAGTTCTTCACAAAATGCACCTGAGGCTCAACCGACTGATATTGATGGGACTTATACAGGCCAAGATGACGGAGACCGTATCACTTTAGTGGTCACTGGAACGACTGGTACATGGACTGAGCTCGAATCTGACGGGGATCAGAAAGTCAAACAGGTCACATTTGATGCAGCAAATCAACGCATGATTATTGGTGATGATGTCAAAATTTACACTGTAAACGGTAATCAAATCATCGTAGATGATATGGATAGAGACCCATCGGACCAAATCGTTTTAACTAAATAAGACTATGCAAGTAGAAAAGGCTGGATTTTTCATCCTTTTTACTTTTACCTAGAAAATAATCATAAATACTTGCCTTCTGTCGAATAGCTGAGTTATACTAGTATCAATTACTTGTTTTTAGCATTCAAAATATCAAGGAGGGGATATGAAATATAGGAAATTTCAATTATTGATGTCCAAGTATGGCTTTAGTCTTTCGATTATGCTACTTGAACTTTGTCTGGTTTTTGGTCTCTTTCTTTATTTAGGGCGCATGGCCCCCATTTTATGGATTACTGTCCTCATTCTACTGAGTATCATCACAATCATTTCGATAGTCAACCGTAATACGACTCCTGAGAATAAGGTAACCTGGTTATTAGTAGCCTTTGTGCCAGTATTTGGCCCCTTGCTCTATCTGATGTTTGGTGAGAGGCGATTGTCCAAAAAAGAAATCAAACAACTGAAGAAGCTAGGCTCCATGCATTTCCAAGAAGCAAATAGCCAGCTACTAAAAGAGGAATTAAAAGAAAGTGACAAGGCGGCATATGGCGTCATTAAGTCCTTATTGAGTATGGATACCAATGCTGATGTCTATGATCAAACTGCCTCTACATTTTTTCCTAACGGAGAAGCTATGTGGAAAAAGATGGTAGAAGATCTCAAAAAGGCTGAGAAATTTATCTTCTTGGAATATTACATTATAGAAGAAGGTTTGATGTGGAATCGTATTTTAGAAATCTTGGAGCAAAAAGTTGCTCAAGGCATTGAAGTTAAACTGCTCTATGACGATATTGGCTGTATGGCTACTTTAACAGGAGATTATGCACATCGACTTCGTCAGCTAGGCATCGAGGCCCATAAATTCAATAAAGTTATTCCTCGTTTGACAGTGGCCTATAATAACAGAGATCATAGAAAAATATTGATTGTTGATGGTCAGATAGCCTATACTGGTGGGGTCAATCTGGCAGATGAGTACATTAACCACGTCGAGAGATTTGGTTATTGGAAGGATAGTGGAATTCGCTTAGACGGACTAGCAGTAAAAGCCCTGACACGCTTGTTTTTAACCACTTGGTACATCAATCGAGGAGAGATTAGTGATTTTGATCAATATCATTTAGAAAATCATTCTATCCCAAGTGATGGATTAACCATTCCATACGGAAGTGGACCCAAGCCAATTTTTCGAACGCAGGTAGGGAAAAAGGTTTATCAGAGTTTGATCAATCAAGCAACTGAATCGGTTTATATTACGACACCTTATTTGATCATAGACTATGATTTAACGGAGACAATCAAAAATGCTGCTATGAGAGGGGTCGATGTTCGAATTATCACCCCTTACATACCAGATAAGAAGTTCATTCAGTTAGTCACAAGAGGGGCTTATCCAGACCTTCTTTCTGCTGGTGTTCGAATTTATGAGTATAGCCCAGGTTTTATTCATAGTAAGCAGATGTTGGTAGACGAAGATTTTGCGGTGGTGGGGACGATCAATCTCGACTACCGAAGCTTGGTACACCATTATGAAAATGCAGTTTTACTCTATAAAACTCCTTCTATAATAGAAATCGCCCGAGATTTTCAAAATATATTTGCAGATTCTCAGGAAGTCTATCCTCATTCTATCAAAACGAGCTGGTATCAAAAGCTTGTAAAAGAAATCGCCCAGTTATTCGCCCCAATCTTATAAGAAATCTAGGACTTAGGAAATGACCGAGTCCTCTTTTTCTTGCTTTTTACGAATAGAAAGATATAGGGAGGGACGATGCTGACTCAGAAAGAATTGGATTATATCATAACATTTAAACAGACGAATTTACATCGCTTTCGGGAAATTGAAACCTTTGTGAAACTATGCAAAAAATCACTCAAACAGCCATCGCAAGCTGACAATCCTAGGACTTTTTGATATACTAAGACAGATAAATTGAATAGGAGAAACGATATGAGTGTGTATGGTAGAGTAGAAGAAGTTCATCAGGAGAATCGTGAACCTCTAGAATACCAAATCGAACAAGAATCGCATCATCGTGAATCAAGTCGTCTTCCTTTGGTGAAAATTTTACTATGGAGTACGCTTGTAACGGGGATAACTCTAGGAGTACCGCTATTACTCGACTTAATGAGTGCACAGGAAGTGCAGGATTTTTATGCAGGTTGGGCGCTTCATCAGACAGGGAAGATTTACAGCGACTATTATGGAAGTCAAGGTTTGCTTTATTATTTGCTGACTTACGTGAGTCAGGGCGGATTTTTCTTTGCCATCTTTGAGTGGTTAGCCTTGGTAGCAGGCGGATTTTTCCTTTTTAGATCAGCGGACACCTTGACAAATCAAGGAGACCAAGCTGGACAACTGGTGACTATTTTTTACATGCTAGTTACAGGTCTTGCTTTTGGTGGAGGCTATGCGACTCTTTTAGCGCTTCCTTTCTTATTCGCAGCCTTTAGTTTAGTTGCGGCTTACCTAAGCAATCCAAGTCATGATAAGGGATTTGTACGGATTGGGCTAGCTTTGGCAGGCGGATTTTTCTTTGCTCCCTTATCATCGCTCCTGTTTATTGCTGTAGTGAGTTTAGGCTTGTTGGTCTTTAACCTTGGGCATAGACGCTTTGTGCATGGGTTTTATCAGTTTCTTGCAGTGGCTTTAGGTTTTTCACTTGTCTTTTATCCAACTGCCTACTATAGTGTTGCAACAGGAAGTTTTGGGGATGCTATTAGTGGTATTCGCTATCCCATTGACAGTATTCGCTTTGATTTCACTTCTAAAATTTTAGAGAATATGGCTTTTTATGGCTTGTTGTCCCTTGGTTTGGGATTTGTGGTTTGTATCTTTTTAGGTCTCTTTCAATCCAAACCCTCTAAACTATACGTCATTTCGGTTCCTGCAAGTCTTGTGACAATTTTAGGTTTGATTTTACTTTTCTTTTCACAGGAGCCTCTGCACGCTTCCTGTTTGATGGTCGTCTTTCCTGTTTTTCTACTTTTATTGGTAACCAATATTAAGAGTCAACAGAGGGGGCGTAGTGTTAGACGAAGACGAAGAGAAACGCCAGTTAGTCTATGGAGTCGTTTCTTCAAAGGAAATCTATATCTGCCAGTTTTAGGGCTTGTCTATCTTTTGTCTATTCCTTTTTTGATGAAGTTAGTCCTTTATCCGGTACCTTATCAAGAACGTAATCGTCTTGCTGATTTGGTAAAAGAGGAGACAAATACGGAAGATGCTATCTATGCATGGGATGATACTGCGACTCTTTATCGTAAGAGTGAGCGCTTGTCGCCATCGGTGATTTTGTCTCCCGTGCACTATACAGCAACTGAGGAAAACCGGAATAAGCTACTCAATGACTTGAAAGAAAAACAACCCAAGGTGATTGTGGTAAATGACAAGGTGCCAGTCTGGTCTGAAGTAGAAACACTCTTAAAAGAAAATTATCAACCAGTAAAGACAGATTACTCAGAGTTTAAAGTCTATAAAATTAAATAACTAAATCAATATCTTGTGTATTTTTAAAAATTTTAGGATTTTTACCACAAGATATTGATTTTTCTTTTTAGAGTGGTATAATACTTTTTAGAAAGAACATTTTAGAAAAGAGCATGCATATGATTGCACTAGAAGAAAAAATTACAATTTTGCCAACTCTCTTCGTCGAGAAACGAGATGGGAGACGTGTTGTATTTGATGTGGACAAGATTGACAAGGCTCTCCACAAGGCGGCAGACAAGGTTATGGATGTGACACCCTTAGTCGAAAAGCGCCTAAATGCTCTGACCGAGCGAATTGTCACAGAAATTCATAGTCGCTTTCCACAGGGGGTTAAGATTTACGAAATTCAAAATATCGTAGAACATGAACTCCTTGAAGCCAAAGAATATGCGCTAGCTGAGGAGTATATTACTTATCGGACGCAAAGGGATTTTGAGCGCTCAAAAGCGACGGATATCAACTTTAGTATTCATAAACTTCTCAACAAAGACCAGACAGTTGTCAATGAAAATGCCAATAAAGACAGCGATGTCTTTAATACCCAGCGTGATTTGACAGCAGGGATTGTTGGGAAATCAATCGGACTGCAAATGCTTCCCAAGCACGTAGCCAATGCCCACCAAAAGGGGGATATTCACTATCACGATTTGGACTACAGTCCCTATACCCCTATGACCAACTGCTGTTTGATTGATTTCAAGGGGATGTTGGAAAATGGTTTTAAGATTGGAAATGCAGAGGTAGAAAGTCCCAAGTCTATCCAGACTGCGACAGCACAGATTTCTCAAATCATCGCCAACGTTGCTTCTAGCCAGTACGGTGGCTGTTCAGCTGACCGTATCGATGAAATCCTGGCGCCTTATGCAGAGAAGAACTATCAAAAACATCTCAAAGATGCAGAAGAGTGGGTCTTGCCTGAAAAACGGGAAGATTACGCTTGGAAGAAAACGCAAAAGGACATCTACGATGCCATGCAATCTCTTGAGTATGAAATCAACACCCTCTTCACTTCAAATGGACAAACACCTTTTACTTCGCTCGGTTTTGGTTTAGGAACTAGCCGTTTCGAACGGGAAATTCAAAAAGCTATTTTAAACATTCGCATCAAGGGGCTTGGTTCGGAACATCGTACGGCTATCTTTCCTAAACTCATTTTTACTCTGAAACGAGGTCTCAACTTAGAGGAAGGAACTCCCAACTATGATATCAAGCAGTTGACTCTAGAATGTGCAACTAAACGGATGTATCCAGACGTCTTGTCTTACGATAAGATTATCGAGTTGACTGGTTCTTTCAAGGTTCCTATGGGCTGCCGTTCTTTCCTTCAAGGATGGAAGGATGAGAATGGTATAGAAGTTAATTCAGGTCGGATGAATTTAGGTGTTGTGACGGTCAACCTTCCTCGTATTGCCCTCGAGTCTGAGGGCGACATGAATAAGTTCTGGGAAATCTTCAACGAGCGGATGAATATCGCTGAAGATGCTCTGGTTTATCGTGTCGAACGCACTAAAGAGGCGACACCAGCGAATGCTCCTATCCTCTATCAGTACGGTGCTTTTGGCCATCGTCTAGGTAAAGAAGAAAGCGTTGACCAGCTCTTTAAGAATTGTCGGGCAACCGTTTCGCTGGGTTACATCGGTTTGTACGAAGTGGCTACCGTCTTCTTTGGAAATAGCTGGGAACACAATCCAGAAGCCAAGGAATTCACGCTAGACATCATTCGCGATATGAAACGCCGTGTAGAAGAGTGGTCTGACCAGTATGGCTATCATTTCTCTATCTACTCAACACCATCTGAAAGTTTGACAGACCGTTTCTGCCGACTAGATACAGACAAGTTTGGCTCTATTCCTGATATCACAGACAAGGAATACTACACCAATTCTTTCCACTACGATGTTCGTAAAAATCCAACACCGTTTGAAAAATTGGATTTTGAAAAAGTCTATCCAGAAGCAGGTGCGTCAGGTGGTTTCATCCATTATTGTGAGTATCCAGTCCTTCAGCAAAATCCAAAGGCCTTGGAAGCTGTCTGGGACTATGCCTATGACCGTGTAGGCTATCTAGGGACCAATACTCCGATTGACCGTTGCTATAAGTGTGACTTTGAAGGGGATTTTGAACCGACTGAAAGAGGCTTTGCTTGTCCCAACTGTGGCAATAGCGACCCTAAAACAGTAGACGTTGTTAAACGGACTTGTGGCTATCTAGGTAATCCTCAAGCGAGACCGATGGTTAATGGACGTCACAAGGAAATCGCTGCGCGTGTCAAACACATGAATGGCTCAACTATTAAAATAGCTGGCCATCAAGTAACAAATTAGAAAGAAATGAAATGGGAAAATATCAATTAGACGATAAGGGTCGCGCACAAGTGACACGTTATCACGAGAAACACTCTAAAGGTGGAGCTGGTAAGAAAGAACGCTTGCTCAACCTCAAAGAACAATTTTTAAACAAGAACAAGAAAAAATAAAAGTGAGAGTCAGCTCTCGCTTTTCTCATAGTGGGAGGTAAGGATGGAACTACGCAGACCAAGATTAGCAGATAAAGAAACAGTTTTAGAGATGATGGCAGAGTTTGAAAAGAGCCAATCAGCCCATGATGGAGGATTTTGGGATACAGAGAACTTTGTGTACGAAGAGTGGTTGGAAACAAATATGCAAAAAGAGATGGGAATAAACTTGCCTGAAAATCGTGTTCCTTCTATTCAATTTGTATCATTTGATGATGTAGGTCGTGCTCTAGGATTTTTGAATTTGCGATTGAGACTGGATGAGGGTTTACTGAATTATGCTGGCCACATTGGCTACTCCATTCGTCCATCTGAAAGAGGCAAGGGTTATGCAAAAGAGACTCTCCGTCAGGGCTTGCAAGTTGCTAAGGCAAAGAACATCAAGAAAACTCTTGTAACCTGTAGCGTGAATAACTCTGCTAGCAGAGCAGTTATTCTAGCAAATGGAGGTCTCATTGAGGATGTTCGTAATGGGGTCGAGCGTTATTGGATAGAGGTAGCGAATGAATAATCCAAAACCACAAGAATGGAAAAGCGAGGAACTCAGTCAAGGGCGTATCATTGACTACAAGGCCTTCAACTTTGTGGATGGTGAAGGTGTGCGCAACTCTCTCTATGTATCAGGCTGCATGTTTCACTGCGAGGGATGTTATAATGTTGCCACCTGGTCCTTCAATGCTGGCATTCCCTATACAGCAGAATTAGAAGAACAGATCATGGCAGACCTTGCCCAGCCCTATGTTCAGGGCTTGACTTTGTTGGGAGGAGAGCCTTTTCTCAATACTGGCATTCTCTTGCCACTCGTTAAGCGCATTCGGAAGGAATTGCCAGACAAGGACATCTGGTCCTGGACGGGCTACACTTGGGAAGAAATGATGCTGGAGACTCCAGACAAACTGGAACTCTTATCACTGATTGACATTCTTGTCGATGGACGGTATGACCGAACTAAGAGAAATCTCATGCTCCAGTTTCGAGGGTCGTCCAACCAACGAATTATCGATGTGCAAAAATCGCTCCAAAGTGGGCAAGTAGTGATTTGGGACAAGCTTAATGACGGAAAAGAAAGCTATGAACAGGTGAAGAGAGAATGAAGAAAAAAGACTTAGTAGACCAACTAGTCTCAGATATCGAGACGGGGAAAGTCAGGACACTGGGAATATACGGTCATGGGGCTTCAGGTAAATCAACCTTTGCACAGGAATTGTACCAAGCTTTAGATTCTACTACAGTAAATTTGCTAGAAACAGATCCCTATATCACCTCAGAACGCCATCTGGTAGTACCCAAGGACGAGCCAAATCAAAAGGTGACAGCCTGTCTGCCGGTGGCACATGAATTGGCAAGTTTGCGGAGAGATATCTTAGCCTTGCAGGCAGGTATGGATATCTTAATAATTGAAGAACCTTGGAAAGCTAGTGAGGTCTTGTCTGGAGCAAAGCCAATTCTGATTGTCGAAGGGATGTCTGTTGGCTTTCTGCCAAAGGAACTCTTTGACAAAACCATCTGTTTCTACACGGATGAGGAGACCGAATTAAAAAGGCGTCTAGATCGAGATACGACAGTGAGAAATCGCGATGCATCCTTTATATTGGTTAGCCATCAGATGAGACGGGAGCAATATCTACACTACTATAAAGAAACCGAGTCAGAGGCGGACATTCTAGTGAAACAATCAGAAGATAAATTTGAGGTCAAGAGAACTTGAGTTATTTATATAGAAGAAAATCCCTAATTTTAGAAAGAAAAAATAGGAAAACAATTTCATCGTAAAAAAACGAAAAAACAGCAACAAATCCCTTGCAATCGCAGGGGCTTTGTGTTATTCTATTATGGTGCTGTAAATTACAGCTTTAGCTTTGATGCAAGAGGTTGCGACACGCTCGGTTGCATTGCCACGCAACACCGCGTCGGTTTTCTTGTGGAGCTAGCCTATTATCTTAAATAGACGAAAAGGAGAAAAAGATGGCAAACAAAAAAATCCGTATCCGTTTGAAAGCTTACGAACACCGTACGCTTGATACAGCGGCTGCAAAAATCGTAGAATCAGCTACTCGTACAGGTGCACAAGTTGCGGGTCCAATCCCACTTCCAACTGAACGTAGCCTCTACACAATCATTCGTGCGACTCACAAATATAAAGACTCTCGCGAACAATTTGAAATGCGTACACACAAACGTTTGATCGATATCGTTAACCCAACTCAAAAAACAGTTGATGCTTTGATGAAATTGGATCTTCCAAGTGGTGTAAACGTAGAAATCAAACTTTAATCTAAAATATAAAAGAGCAGAGGCTGGTGTTTCAATCTAATTGAACACGGGCTAAACTCGGTGTGAAAAAGACAAACTTCCTAGTGTCTGCTAGACACTGCGTCAGTTTCCTATTTTCACTTTGAGTTTGACGCCCTTTGTATCTTAGACCTGAGCATAAAAAACGCTCGTTAAAAACTTTTTGAATAAAAAATATAGAAAAGGAACTATTTTCTCATGACAAAAGGAATCTTAGGGAAAAAAGTGGGAATGACTCAAATCTTCACTGAAGCTGGCGAATTGATCCCTGTAACAGTTATTGAAGTAACTCCAAACGTTGTTCTTCAAGTTAAAACTGTTGAAACAGACGGATACAACGCTATCCAAGTTGGTTTCGATGATAAACGCGAAGTATTGAGCAACAAACCTGCTAAAGGACATGTAGCGAAAGCTAACACGGCTCCTAAGCGCTTCATTCGTGAATTCAAAAACGTTGAAGGCTTGGAAGTTGGCGCTGAAATCACAGTTGAAACATTCGCAGCTGGAGACGTTGTTGACGTAACTGGTACTTCTAAAGGTAAAGGTTTCCAAGGTGTTATCAAACGCCACGGACAATCACGTGGACCAATGGCTCACGGTTCTCGTTACCACCGTCGTCCAGGTTCTATGGGACCTGTTGCACCTAACCGCGTATTCAAAGGTAAAAACCTTGCAGGACGTATGGGTGGCGACCGCGTAACAATTCAAAACCTTGAAGTTGTACAAGTTGTTCCAGAAAAGAACGTCATCCTTATCAAAGGTAACGTACCAGGTGCTAAGAAATCTCTTATCACTATCAAGTCAGCAGTTAAAGCTGGTAAATAATAAGGAAAGGGGAATACAGTCAAAATGGCAAATGTAACATTATTCGACCAAACTGGTAAACAAGCGGGCGAAGTTGTTCTTAACGATGCAGTATTTGGTATCGAACCAAATGAATCAGTTGTGTTTGATGTAATCATCAGCCAACGCGCAAGCCTTCGTCAAGGAACACACGCTGTTAAAAACCGCTCTGCAGTATCAGGTGGTGGACGCAAACCATGGCGTCAAAAAGGAACTGGACGTGCTCGTCAAGGTTCTATCCGCTCACCACAATGGCGTGGTGGTGGTGTTGTCTTCGGGCCAACTCCACGTTCATACGGCTACAAACTTCCACAAAAAGTTCGTCGCCTAGCTCTTAAATCAGTTTACTCTGAAAAAGTTGCTGAAAACAAATTTGTAGCCGTTGATTCTCTTGAATTTACAGCTCCAAAAACTGCTGAATTTGCAAAAGTTCTTGCAGCATTGAGCATCGATTCTAAAGTTCTTGTTATCCTTGAAGAAGGAAATGAATTCGCAGCTCTTTCAGCTCGTAACCTTCCAAATGTGAAAGTTGCAACTGCTACAACTGCAAGTGTTCTTGACATCGCAAATAGCGACAAACTTCTTGTCACACAAGCAGCTATCTCTAAAATCGAGGAGGTTCTTGCATAATGAATTTGTATGATGTTATCAAAAAACCTGTCATCACTGAAAGCTCAATGGCTCAACTTGAAGCAGGAAAATATGTATTTGAAGTTGACACTCGTGCACACAAACTTTTGATCAAGCAAGCTGTTGAAGCTGCTTTCGAAGGTGTTAAAGTTGCTAATGTTAACACAATCAACGTAAAACCAAAAGCTAAACGTGTTGGACGTTACACTGGTTTTACTAACAAAACTAAAAAAGCTATCATCACACTTACAGCTGATTCTAAAGCAATCGAGTTGTTTGCTGCTGAAGCTGAATAATCTAAGGAGGAAATATCGTGGGAATTCGTGTTTATAAACCAACAACAAACGGTCGCCGTAATATGACTTCTTTGGATTTCGCTGAAATCACAACAAGCACTCCTGAAAAATCATTGCTTGTTGCATTGAAGAGCAAGGCTGGTCGTAATAACAACGGTCGTATCACAGTTCGTCACCAAGGTGGTGGACACAAACGTTTCTACCGTTTGGTTGACTTCAAACGTAACAAAGACAACGTTGAAGCAGTTGTTAAAACAATCGAGTACGATCCAAACCGTTCTGCAAACATCGCTCTTGTACACTACACTGACGGTGTGAAAGCATACATCATCGCTCCAAAAGGTCTTGAAGTAGGTCAACGTATCGTTTCAGGTCCAGAAGCAGATATCAAAGTCGGAAACGCTCTTCCACTTGCTAACATCCCAGTTGGTACTTTGATCCACAACATCGAGTTAAAACCAGGTCGTGGTGGTGAATTGGTACGTGCTGCTGGAGCATCTGCTCAAGTATTGGGTTCTGAAGGCAAATACGTTCTTGTTCGTCTTCAATCAGGTGAAGTTCGTATGATTCTTGGAACTTGCCGTGCTACAGTTGGTGTTGTCGGAAATGAACAACATGGACTTGTAAACCTTGGTAAAGCAGGACGTAGCCGTTGGAAAGGTATCCGCCCAACAGTTCGTGGTTCTGTAATGAACCCTAACGATCACCCACACGGTGGTGGTGAAGGTAAAGCACCAGTTGGTCGTAAAGCACCATCTACTCCATGGGGCAAACCTGCTCTTGGTCTTAAAACTCGTAACAAGAAAGCGAAATCTGACAAACTTATCGTTCGTCGTCGCAACGAGAAATAATATTAAACTAGTCGCTTAAGCAACTAGTAAATCCGCCAGCTCGGTAGCGCTCCATGTGAGCGCAAGCCGCTGTGGTACAACATTTAAAGGAGAAAATATAAAAATGGGACGCAGTCTTAAAAAAGGACCTTTCGTCGATGAGCATTTGATGAAAAAAGTTGAAGCTCAAGCTAACGACGAAAAGAAAAAAGTTATTAAAACTTGGTCACGTCGTTCAACGATCTTCCCAAGTTTCATTGGTTACACTATCGCAGTTTATGACGGACGTAAACACGTGCCTGTTTATATCCAAGAAGACATGGTAGGTCACAAACTTGGTGAATTTGCACCAACTCGTACTTACAAAGGTCACGCTGCAGACGACAAGAAAACACGTAGAAAATAAGGAGAACATAAATGGCAGAAATTACTTCAGCTAAAGCAATGGCTCGTACAGTACGTGTTTCACCTCGTAAATCACGTCTTGTTCTTGATAACATCCGTGGTAAAAGCGTAGCCGATGCAATCGCAATCTTGACATTCACTCCAAACAAAGCTGCTGAAATCATCTTGAAAGTTTTGAACTCAGCTGTAGCTAACGCTGAAAACAACTTTGGTTTGGATAAAGCTAACTTGGTAGTATCTGAAGCATTCGCAAACGAAGGACCAACTATGAAACGTTTCCGTCCACGTGCGAAAGGTTCAGCTTCACCAATCAACAAACGTACAGCTCACATCACTGTAGCTGTTGCAGAAAAATAAGGAGGTAAAATCGTGGGTCAAAAAGTACATCCAATTGGTATGCGTGTCGGCATCATCCGTGATTGGGATGCCAAATGGTATGCTGAAAAAGAATACGCGGATTACCTTCATGAAGATCTTGCAATCCGTAAATTCGTTCAAAAAGAACTTGCTGACGCAGCAGTTTCAACTATCGAAATCGAACGCGCAGTAAACAAAGTTAACGTTTCACTTCACACTGCTAAACCAGGTATGGTTATCGGTAAAGGTGGTGCTAACGTTGATGCACTCCGTGCAAAACTTAACAAATTGACTGGAAAACAAGTACACATCAACATCATCGAAATCAAACAACCTGATTTGGATGCTCACCTTGTAGGTGAAGGAATTGCTCGTCAATTGGAGCAACGTGTTGCTTTCCGTCGTGCGCAAAAACAAGCAATCCAACGTGCAATGCGTGCTGGAGCTAAAGGAATCAAAACTCAAGTATCAGGTCGTTTGAACGGTGCAGATATCGCCCGTGCTGAAGGATATTCTGAAGGAACTGTTCCACTTCACACACTTCGTGCAGATATCGATTACGCTTGGGAAGAAGCAGATACTACATACGGTAAACTTGGTGTTAAAGTATGGATCTACCGTGGTGAAGTTCTTCCAGCTCGCAAAAACACTAAAGGAGGTAAATAACCAATGTTAGTACCTAAACGTGTTAAACACCGTCGTGAATTCCGTGGAAAAATGCGCGGTGAAGCAAAAGGTGGAAAAGAAGTAGCATTCGGTGAATACGGTCTTCAAGCTACAACTAGCCACTGGATCACTAACCGCCAAATCGAAGCTGCTCGTATCGCCATGACTCGTTACATGAAACGTGGTGGTAAAGTTTGGATTAAAATCTTCCCACACAAATCATACACTGCTAAAGCTATCGGTGTGCGTATGGGATCTGGTAAAGGGGCACCTGAAGGTTGGGTAGCACCAGTTAAACGTGGTAAAGTGATGTTCGAAATCGCTGGTGTATCTGAAGAGATCGCTCGCGAAGCGCTTCGTCTTGCTAGCCACAAATTGCCAGTTAAATGTAAATTCGTAAAACGTGAAGCAGAATAAGGAGAAGGCATGAAACTTAATGAAGTAAAAGAATTTGTTAAAGAACTTCGTGGTCTTTCTCAAGAAGAACTCGCGAAGCGCGAAAACGAATTGAAAAAAGAATTGTTTGAACTTCGTTTCCAAGCTGCTACTGGTCAATTGGAACAAACAGCTCGCTTGAAAGAAGTTAAAAAACAAATCGCTCGTATCAAAACAGTTCAATCTGAAGCGAAATAATAGACTAGGGAAGGAGAAATTTCAATGGAACGCAATAATCGTAAAGTTCTTGTTGGACGTGTTGTATCTGATAAAATGGACAAGACAATCACAGTTGTAGTTGAAACAAAACGTAACCACCCAGTCTATGGTAAACGTATTAACTACTCTAAAAAATACAAAGCTCATGATGAAAACAATGTTGCCAAAGAAGGCGATATCGTACGTATCATGGAAACTCGTCCGCTTTCAGCTACAAAACGTTTCCGTCTTGTAGAAGTTGTTGAAGAAGCGGTCATCATCTAATCAAACCTGAAAGGAGAAAACTGAAATGATTCAAACAGAAACTCGTTTGAAAGTCGCAGACAACAGCGGTGCTCGCGAAATCTTGACTATCAAAGTTCTTGGTGGTTCAGGACGTAAATTTGCAAACATCGGTGATGTTATCGTGGCATCTGTAAAACAAGCTACTCCTGGTGGTGCGGTTAAAAAAGGTGACGTTGTTAAAGCAGTTATCGTTCGTACTAAATCAGGTGCTCGTCGTGCTGATGGTTCATACATCAAATTTGACGAAAACGCAGCAGTTATCATCCGTGAAGACAAAACTCCTCGCGGAACACGTATCTTTGGCCCAGTTGCACGTGAATTGCGTGAAGGTGGCTTCATGAAGATCGTGTCACTTGCTCCAGAAGTACTTTAATTGGTTGCTCAAAGAAAATTAAAACAAGTCTAGGAAGTAAAACGAAAGCATAACTTAAGTTAAGTGAGTTGAAACTGACGAAGGATTGCTTTGATTTTCGAAGAGCAAAAACAAACAAACTAGTCCCCTAGCTTCAAGCTAGGGTGCCCTTATGGGCGTAAGAAAAATCAAGGAGAAACCTAATGTTTGTAAAAAAAGGCGACAAAGTTCGCGTAATCGCTGGTAAAGATAAGGGAACAGAAGCTGTTGTCCTTACTGCCCTTCCAAAAGTAAACAAAGTTATCGTTGAAGGTGTTAACATCGTTAAGAAACACCAACGTCCAACTAACGAGCTTCCTCAAGGTGGTATCATCGAGAAAGAAGCAGCTATCCATGTATCAAACGTTCAAGTTTTGGACAAAAATGGTGTAGCTGGTCGTGTTGGTTACAAATTTGTAGACGGTAAAAAAGTTCGCTACAACAAAAAATCAGGCGAAGTGCTTGATTAATCACGAAGGAAAGGAGAAGTATAATGGCAAATCGTTTAAAAGAAAAATATCTTAATGAAGTAGTTCCTGCTTTGACAGAACAATTCAACTACTCATCAGTGATGGCTGTGCCTAAAGTAGATAAGATCGTTTTGAACATGGGTGTTGGTGAAGCTGTATCAAACGCTAAAAGCCTTGAAAAAGCTGCTGAAGAATTGGCACTTATCTCAGGTCAAAAACCACTTATCACTAAAGCTAAAAAATCAATCGCCGGCTTCCGTCTTCGTGAAGGTGTTGCGATCGGTGCAAAAGTTACCCTTCGTGGTGAACGGATGTACGAATTCTTGGATAAATTGGTTTCAGTTTCACTTCCACGTGTACGTGACTTCCACGGTGTTCCAACAAAATCATTTGATGGACGCGGAAACTATACACTTGGTGTGAAAGAACAATTGATTTTCCCAGAAATCAACTTCGATGACGTTGACAAAACTCGTGGTCTTGACATTGTTATCGTAACAACTGCTAACACTGACGAAGAGTCACGTGCATTGCTTACAGGCCTTGGAATGCCTTTTGCAAAATAATATAGGAGGTAAATCTAATGGCTAAAAAATCAATGGTAGCTAGAGAGGCTAAACGCCAAAAAATTGTTGACCGTTATGCTGAAAAACGTGCTGCATTAAAGGCAGCAGGGGACTATGAAGGTTTATCTAAATTACCTCGCAACGCCTCACCGACTCGTTTACATAATCGTTGTAGAGTTACGGGGCGCCCACATTCAGTTTACCGCAAATTTGGTCTGAGTCGTATCGCTTTTCGCGAACTTGCGCATAAAGGTCAAATTCCTGGTGTAACAAAAGCATCTTGGTAATTTAAGATATCAAGGGCGTCAAAACTCTAAGTGAAAATAGGAAACTTGACGAAGAAACTGAGGTTTCTAGGAAAGTTTATCTTTTTCACACAGAGTTTAGCCCGGGTTCAGTTGGGCTAGCCAATTTGAACACGAGCTACAGCTTTGGCAAAAAAAGACCAATTTTCTTTGGAGCATCGCTCCTGCATCAAATTGCCTATTTTTGCTCTTGCTGTTACGCTCTTTGTATCATGTATTAACTAGCAAGTGCAACTTGCAAACTACTAGTAAGAGGAGAAAAACAAAATGGTTATGACTGACCCAATCGCAGACTTCCTAACTCGTATTCGTAACGCTAACCAAGCTAAACACGAAGTACTTGAAGTACCTGCATCAAACATCAAAAAAGGGATTGCTGAAATCCTTAAACGCGAAGGTTTTGTAAAAAACGTTGAAATCATCGAAGATGACAAACAAGGCATCATCCGTGTATTTCTTAAATACGGACCAAACGGTGAAAAAGTTATCACTAACTTGAAACGTATTTCTAAACCAGGACTTCGTGTCTACAAAAAACGTGAAGACCTTCCAAAAGTTCTTAACGGACTTGGAATTGCTATCCTTTCAACTTCTGAAGGTTTGCTTACTGATAAAGAAGCACGCCAAAAGAATGTTGGTGGCGAGGTTATCGCTTACGTTTGGTAATTGATGATGTGAGAGCGTTAAAAGAATGCAGTGAAAATAGGAAGTTTGTAGCAGGAGCGATGCTCCAAGACAAACTTATCTTTTTCACCAAATTCTTAGCTCGAACTCAAATCAAGATACAAAGCTCGTTAGAGCGTGTTCAGTTCAGCTCTTGAACTAAATAAGTATCTGAACCCCGTGAAAACTGGCCGTTCTGGCCTGACAATTTAACAGGAGAAAATAAACATGTCACGTATTGGTAATAAAGTTATCGTGTTGCCTGCTGGTGTTGAACTCACTAACAATGACAACCTTGTAACTGTAAAAGGACCTAAAGGAGAACTTACTCGTGAGTTCTCAAAAGATATTGAAATCCGTGTGGAAGGTACTGAAGTAACCCTTCACCGTCCAAACGATTCAAAAGAAATGAAAACTATCCACGGAACTACTCGTGCCCTTTTGAACAACATGGTTGTTGGTGTATCAGAAGGATTCAAGAAAGAACTTGAAATGCGTGGGGTTGGTTACCGTGCACAACTTCAAGGATCTAAACTTGTTTTGGCTGTTGGTAAATCTCACCCAGACGAAGTTGAAGCTCCAGAAGGAATTACTTTTGAACTTCCAAACCCAACAACAATCGTTGTTAGCGGAATTTCAAAAGAAGTAGTTGGACAAACAGCTGCTTACGTACGTAGCCTTCGTTCACCAGAACCATATAAAGGTAAAGGTATCCGTTACGTTGGTGAATTCGTTCGCCGTAAAGAAGGTAAAACAGGTAAATAATGTTGAGTGGTTGATTCTCAACCACCAACCTATTTTCCAACTTTGTGCATAGCACACGATTTAAAACTAAAGAGGTGAAAACTGTGATTTCAAAACCAGATAAAAACAAACTCCGCCAAAAACGCCACCGTCGCGTTCGCGGAAAACTCTCTGGAACTGCTGATCGCCCACGTTTGAACGTATTCCGTTCTAATACAGGCATCTACGCTCAAGTGATTGATGACGTAGCGGGTGTAACGCTCGCAAGTGCTTCAACTCTTGACAAAGAAGTTTCAAAAGGAACTAAAACTGAACAAGCTGTTGCTGTCGGTAAACTCGTTGCAGAACGTGCAAACGCTAAAGGTATTTCAGAAGTGGTGTTCGACCGCGGTGGATATCTATATCACGGACGTGTGAAAGCTTTGGCTGATGCAGCTCGTGAAAACGGATTGAAATTCTAATAGGAGGACACTAGAAAATGGCATTTAAAGACAATGCAGTTGAATTAGAAGAACGCGTAGTTGCTGTCAATCGTGTTACAAAAGTTGTTAAAGGTGGACGTCGTCTTCGTTTCGCAGCTCTTGTTGTTGTTGGTGACCACAACGGTCGCGTAGGATTTGGTACTGGTAAAGCTCAAGAAGTTCCAGAAGCAATCCGTAAAGCAGTAGATGATGCTAAGAAAAACTTGATCGAAGTTCCTATGGTTGGAACAACAATCCCACACGAAGTTCTTTCAGAATTCGGTGGAGCTAAAGTATTGTTGAAACCTGCTGTAGAAGGTTCTGGAGTTGCCGCTGGTGGTGCAGTTCGTGCCGTTGTGGAATTGGCAGGTGTGGCAGATATTACATCTAAATCACTTGGTTCTAACACTCCAATCAACATTGTTCGTGCAACTGTTGAAGGTTTGAAACAATTGAAACGCGCTGAAGAAGTTGCTGCCCTTCGTGGTATTTCAGTTTCTGATTTGGCATAAGAAAGGGGATAAAATGGCTCAAATTAAAATTACTTTGACTAAGTCTCCAATCGGACGCATTCCATCACAACGTAAAACTGTTGTAGCACTTGGACTTGGCAAATTGAACAGCTCTGTTATTAAAGAAGATAACGCTGCTATCCGTGGTATGATCACTGCAGTATCTCACTTGGTAACAGTTGAAGAAGTAAACTAATGAATTTTTAGGGGATGTGCACTATACCATCCCCTAAAACTAGATATAGTCATCTAGGATGACGTCGTATAGGCGAGTTGATGGGGGAGACAACCTTTTCTCCCTTATCGGCGCTAGCATTTTACAAAAGAGGAGAAAATAAAAATGAAACTTCATGAATTGAAACCTGCAGAAGGTTCTCGTAAAGTACGTAACCGCGTTGGTCGTGGTACTTCATCAGGTAACGGTAAAACATCTGGTCGTGGTCAAAAAGGTCAAAAAGCTCGTAGCGGTGGCGGAGTTCGCCTTGGTTTTGAAGGTGGACAAACTCCATTGTTCCGTCGTCTTCCAAAACGTGGATTCACTAACATCAACGCTAAAGAATACGCAATTGTGAACCTTGACCAATTGAACGTCTTTGAAGATGGTGCTGAAGTAACTCCAGTTGTTCTTATCGAAGCAGGAATTGTTAAAGCTGAAAAGTCAGGTATTAAAATTCTTGGTAACGGTGAGTTGATTAAGAAATTGACTGTGAAAGCAGCTAAATTCTCTAAATCAGCTGAAGAAGCTATCACTGCTAAAGGTGGTTCAGTAGAAGTCATCTAAGAGAGGTGACCTATGTTTTTTAAATTATTAAGAGAAGCTCTTAAAGTCAAGCAGGTTCGATCAAAAATTTTATTTACAATTTTTATCGTTTTGGTCTTTCGTATCGGAACTAGCATTACAGTTCCTGGTGTGAATGCCAATAGCTTGAATGCTTTAAGTGGATTATCCTTCTTAAACATGTTGAGCTTGGTGTCGGGGAATGCCCTAAAAAACTTTTCGATTTTTGCCCTAGGAGTTAGTCCCTATATTACTGCTTCTATCGTTGTCCAACTCTTACAAATGGATATTTTACCGAAATTTGTAGAGTGGGGAAAACAAGGGGAAGTAGGTCGAAGAAAATTGAACCAAGCTACTCGTTATATTGCCCTTGGTCTAGCCTTTGTGCAATCTATCGGGATTACAGCTGGTTTTAATACCTTGGCTGGAGCTCAATTGATTAAAACTGCTTTAACTCCCCAAGTTTTTCTGACGATTGGTATCATCTTAACAGCTGGTAGTATGATTGTAACTTGGTTGGGAGAGCAAATTACAGATAAGGGATACGGAAATGGTGTTTCTATGATTATCTTTGCCGGGATTGTTGCCTCAATTCCAGAGATGATTCAGGGTATCTATGTGGACTACTTTGTGAACGTCCCAAGTAGCCGTATCACTTCATCTATCATTTTCGTAATCATTTTGATTATTACTGTATTGTTGATCATTTACTTTACAACTTATGTTCAACAAGCAGAATACAAAATTCCAATCCAATATACTAAGGTTGCACAAGGTGCTCCATCCAGCTCTTACCTTCCATTGAAGGTAAACCCTGCTGGAGTTATTCCTGTTATCTTTGCCAGTTCCATTACTGCAGCGCCTGCGGCGATTCTTCAGTTTTTGAGCGCTACAGGTCATGATTGGGCTTGGGTAAGGGTAGCACAAGAGATGTTGGCAACCACTTCTCCAACTGGTATTGCCATGTATGCTTTGTTGATTATTCTCTTTACATTCTTCTATACGTTTGTACAGATTAATCCTGAAAAAGCGGCAGAGAACCTACAAAAGAGCGGTGCCTATATCCATGGAGTTCGTCCTGGTAAAGGTACAGAAGAATATATGTCTAAACTTCTTCGTCGTCTTGCAACGGTTGGTTCCCTCTTCCTTGGTGTGATTTCCATTTTGCCGATTGCAGCTAAAGATATATTTGGTCTTTCTGATGTTGTTGCCTTTGGGGGAACAAGTCTCTTGATCATTATCTCTACAGGTATCGAAGGAATCAAACAATTGGAAGGTTACCTATTGAAACGTAAGTATGTTGGTTTCATGGATAGAACAGAATAAAAGTATTTACTGATACTCTTCGAAAATCTCTTCAAACCACGTCAGCTTTATCTGCAACCTCAAAGCAGTGCTTTGAGCAACTTGCGGCTAGCTTCCTAGTTTGCTCTTTGATTTTCATTGAGTATGAAGCAGTAAATGCTGAGGGAGTGGAGGTTTAAACTCTAACATTTGTGAGAGTTTGGTCTCCCCTCTTCTATTTTGTTTTTAAATAGGGGTGAAAAGAATTTTTGCTTCTATTTGAAAATAAAATAAGGAGATCAGATCATGAATCTTTTGATTATGGGCTTACCTGGTGCAGGTAAGGGAACTCAAGCAGCAAAAATCGTAGAACAATTCCATGTTGCACATATCTCAACAGGTGATATGTTCCGCGCTGCAATAGCAAATCAAACTGAAATGGGTGTTCTTGCTAAGTCATACATTGACAAGGGTGAATTGGTTCCTGATGAAGTTACAAATGGAATCGTAAAAGAACGTCTTTCACAAGATGATATTAAAGAAACAGGATTCTTATTGGATGGTTACCCACGTACAATCGAACAAGCTCATGCCTTGGACAAAACATTGGCTGAACTTGGCATTGAACTAGAAGGTGTCATCAACATTGAAGTAAATCCAGATAGCCTCTTAGAACGTTTGAGTGGTCGTATCATCCACCGCGTAACTGGGGAAACTTTCCACAAGGTCTTTAACCCACCAGTTGACTATAAAGAAGAAGATTACTACCAACGTGAAGATGATAAGCCTGAGACAGTCAAACGTCGTTTGGATGTGAATATTGCACAAGGAGAACCAATCATTGCTCACTACCGTGCCAAAGGTTTGGTTCATGACATCGAAGGTAATCAAGATATTAACGATGTCTTCTCAGATATCGAAAAAGTATTGACAAATTTGAAATAAAGCGTTTTTCACACTTGCAAAAATCCGCTACAAATGTTATACTGAGATAGTCTGACTTATAATTGTTGTCTCTGTGTCTAGAGGCATCGAATCGAAATTTATGGAGGTGCTTTTGCGTGGCAAAAGACGATGTGATTGAAGTTGAAGGCAAAGTAGTTGATACAATGCCGAATGCAATGTTTACGGTTGAACTTGAAAATGGACATCAGATTTTAGCAACAGTTTCTGGTAAAATTCGTAAAAACTATATTCGTATTTTAGCGGGAGATCGTGTTACTGTCGAAATGAGTCCATATGACTTGACACGTGGACGTATCACTTACCGCTTTAAATAATCGAAAAACTTGGAGGGATAAGAAATGAAAGTAAGACCATCGGTCAAACCAATTTGCGAATACTGTAAAGTTATTCGTCGTAATGGTCGTGTTATGGTAATTTGCCCAGCAAATCCAAAACACAAACAACGTCAAGGATAAGATAGAAAGGAGAAAACATGGCTCGTATTGCTGGAGTTGACATTCCAAATGACAAACGCGTAGTAATCTCATTGACTTATGTTTATGGTATCGGACTTGCAACATCTAAGAAAATTTTGGCTGCTGCTGGAATCTCAGAAGATGTTCGTGTACGTGATCTTACATCAGATCAAGAAGATGCTATCCGTCGTGAAGTGGATGCAATCAAAGTTGAAGGTGACCTTCGTCGTGAAGTAAACTTGAACATCAAACGTTTGATGGAAATCGGTTCATACCGTGGTATCCGTCACCGTCGTGGACTTCCTGTCCGTGGACAAAACACTAAAAACAACGCTCGCACTCGTAAAGGTAAAGCTGTTGCGATTGCTGGTAAGAAAAAATAATATAGGAGGTAAAAGTCTTGGCTAAACCAACACGTAAACGTCGTGTGAAAAAGAATATCGAATCTGGTATTGCTCATATTCACGCTACATTTAATAACACTATTGTTATGATTACTGATGTGCATGGTAATGCAATTGCTTGGTCATCAGCTGGTGCTCTTGGTTTCAAAGGTTCTCGTAAATCTACACCATTCGCTGCTCAAATGGCTTCTGAAGCTGCTGCTAAATCTGCACAAGAACACGGTCTTAAATCAGTTGAAGTTACTGTAAAAGGTCCAGGTTCTGGTCGTGAGTCAGCTATTCGTGCGCTTGCTGCCGCTGGTCTTGAAGTAACAGCAATTCGTGATGTGACTCCAGTGCCACACAATGGTGCTCGTCCTCCAAAACGTCGCCGTGTATAATCATCGCATTACACTGCTTTTCGTTTAAGAGGGAGTAACTAAATGATCGAGTTTGAAAAACCAAATATAACAAAAATTGATGAAAATAAAGATTATGGCAAGTTTGTAATCGAACCACTTGAACGTGGCTACGGTACAACTCTTGGTAACTCTCTTCGTCGTGTACTTCTAGCTTCTCTACCAGGAGCAGCTGTGACATCTATCAATATTGATGGTGTGTTACATGAGTTTGACACAGTTCCAGGTGTTCGTGAAGACGTGATGCAAATCATTCTGAACATTAAAGGAATTGCAGTGAAATCGTACGTTGAAGACGAAAAAATCATCGAACTAGATGTTGAAGGCCCTGCTGAAGTAACAGCTGGTGACATTTTGACAGATAGCGATATTGAAATTGTAAATCCAGATCATTATCTCTTTACAATCGGTGAAGGTTCTTCTCTAAAAGCGACTATGACTGTTAACAGTGGTCGTGGATATGTACCTGCTGATGAAAATAAAAAAGATAATGCACCAGTTGGAACACTTGCTGTAGATTCTATTTATACACCAGTTACAAAAGTCAACTATCAAGTGGAACCTGCTCGTGTAGGTAGCAATGATGGATTTGACAAACTAACCCTTGAAATCTTGACAAATGGAACAATTATTCCAGAAGATGCTTTAGGGCTTTCAGCACGTATTTTGACAGAACATCTTGATTTGTTTACAAATCTTACTGAGATTGCTAAGTCAACTGAAGTGATGAAAGAAGCTGATACTGAATCTGACGATCGTATTTTGGATCGTACGATTGAGGAACTGGACTTGTCTGTGCGTTCATACAACTGTTTGAAACGTGCCGGTATCAATACTGTGCATGATTTGACAGAAAAATCTGAAGCAGAGATGATGAAAGTACGAAATCTTGGACGCAAGAGTTTGGAAGAAGTGAAACTCAAACTCATTGATTTGGGTCTTGGATTAAAAGATAAATAAAGGAGGAATACATGGCTTACCGTAAACTAGGACGCACTAGCTCACAACGTAAAGCAATGCTTCGCGATTTGACAACTGACCTTTTGATCAACGAATCAATCGTGACAACTGAAGCTCGTGCTAAAGAAATCCGTAAAACTGTTGAAAAAATGATTACTCTAGGTAAACGTGGTGATTTGCATGCACGTCGTCAAGCAGCTGCTTTCGTACGTAATGAAATCGCATCTGAAAACTATGATGAAGCAACTGACAAGTACACTTCTACTACAGCACTTCAAAAATTGTTCTCAGAAATCGCACCTCGTTATGCTGAACGTAACGGTGGATACACTCGTATCCTTAAAACTGAACCACGTCGTGGTGATGCAGCACCAATGGCGATTATCGAATTAGTATAAAATCATCAATTTTGTTGAGTGTTATGATGATGGAGTCTTGTGCTCTTAGTCTAGCTCTGGTCTACCGCTAGGATTTCGGTCCTAGCGGGAACACTCATCATAAGTTGGGATAGTAGACGCTTGTTTACGAAATTGTTTTTTGCTTAAGAACAACTTCGTAAGCAGGCGTTTTTGAGTATTTTAGTTAGAATTATGCTATACTATTTGAAAAGAATCCTGTTTAATGTTCAGGTTTCCTATTAAAAGAAGAATTGGAGTTTGCTTATGAAAGCGATTATAACTGTTGTTGGTAAAGATAAATCTGGAATTGTGGCAGGTGTTTCTGGTAAAATTGCAGAATTGGGTTTGAATATTGACGATATCTCTCAAACTGTCTTGGATGAATATTTCACGATGATGGCTGTCGTCTCTAGTGATGAAAAGCAGGATTTTACTTATCTTCGTAATGAATTTGAAGCTTTTGGGCAAATTTTGAATGTGAAAATCAATATTCAGAGTGCAGCGATTTTCGAAGCTATGTATAATATCTAGGAGGTGCACATGGATATTAGACAAGTTACTGAAACCATCGCCATGATTGAGGAGCAAAACTTCGATATTAGAACCATTACCATGGGGATTTCCCTTTTGGACTGTATCGATCCAGATATCAATCGTGCTGCGGAGAAAATTTATCGAAAGATTACGACCAAGGCGGCTAATTTAGTGGCTGTTGGGGATGAAATTGCAGCTGAGTTGGGAATTCCAATCGTTAATAAGCGTGTATCGGTGACTCCCATTTCTCTGATTGGGGCAGCGACAGATGCGACGGACTACGTGGTTTTGGCAAAAGCGCTTGATAAGGCTGCGAAAGAGATTGGAGTGGATTTTATTGGTGGTTTTTCTGCCTTGGTACAAAAAGGTTATCAAAAGGGAGATGAGATTCTCATCAATTCTATTCCTCGTGCTTTGGCTGAAACGGACAAGGTATGCTCGTCAGTCAATATTGGCTCAACCAAGTCTGGTATCAATATGACGGCTGTCGCAGATATGGGACGTGTTATCAAGGAAACGGCAACTCTATCTGATATGGGAGCGGCCAAGTTGGTTGTATTTGCTAATGCTGTTGAGGACAATCCATTTATGGCGGGTGCCTTTCATGGTGTTGGGGAGGCAGATGTTATCATCAATGTCGGAGTTTCTGGTCCTGGTGTGGTGAAACGTGCCTTGGAAAAAGTTCGTGGACAGAGCTTTGATGTAGTAGCCGAAACAGTTAAGAAAACTGCCTTTAAAATCACTCGTATCGGTCAATTGGTTGGTCAAATGGCCAGTGAGAGACTAGGTGTGGAGTTTGGTATTGTAGACTTGAGTTTGGCGCCAACTCCTGCGGTTGGAGATTCTGTTGCACGTGTCCTTGAAGAAATGGGGCTAGAAACAGTTGGTACGCACGGAACGACGGCTGCCTTGGCTCTCTTGAATGACCAAGTTAAGAAGGGTGGAGTGATGGCCTGCAACCAAGTTGGTGGTTTGTCTGGTGCCTTTATCCCTGTTTCTGAGGATGAGGGTATGATTGCGGCAGTGCAAAATGGCTCTCTTAATTTAGAAAAACTGGAGGCCATGACGGCTATCTGTTCTGTTGGTTTGGATATGATTGCCATCCCAGAAGATACACCTGCTGAAACCATTGCGGCTATGATTGCGGATGAGGCTGCAATTGGTGTCATTAACATGAAAATAACAGCTGTACGTATCATTCCCAAAGGAAAAGAAGGCGATATGATTGAGTTTGGTGGTCTTCTTGGTACAGCTCCAGTAATGAAAGTCAATGGAGCTTCGTCTGTTGATTTTATCTCTCGCGGTGGACAAATCCCAGCACCAATTCATAGTTTTAAAAATTAAGAAAATAGGAGAAAATGATGAAAAAAGAAATGAAACATGCTTTAGTAGCTTTAGGACTGTCGACTTTACTAGTCCCAACTTTCGCCAGTCAAGTAGTTTATGCGCAGGAAGAAAGCCATGAAACTACCACTAGTGTGAGTCCAGAAGAGGTTAATAAAAAAATTGAGGAAACGAAGCAATTTTTAATTGATTTGATTAAACAAAATATCTTTGAACAGGTTGATCAAGGAGACTGGGATACAGTTTCTTTTTCCAAGAGTGATGTAAGCTCTATTAGAGATAAATTAAGAGAAGAACTTAATTATAGGTTACAAGATTTCATGGGAGAGTTAGAATATATAAGGAAGTATAGTTTAGAAAGAAAAATTCCTTTGAAAGAGTTATCAAAGATTTTATCAGATTTTAAAAAATCGCAATTAAGCTACATTAATGGCGATGGAGAAAAAGGTAATCATTTTGCCTATAGAATGAAGCATGCTGTTGCTAAACTTGCTATATTAAAGAAAAAGAATCTTGTAATTTCTCAAGTAAATAATGATTCTCACTATACAGAATTAGAGAAAAAAGAAATGTTAGCTAGAGTTTCAAGCTACTATGCACCTGTTTTTCCTCAATCTGGTTTTAATGAAGATAATGATAAGTATTTAACTTTATCTAATAATCAAGATAATTTAAACACATATCTTAAGAAAGTTTCTCTATTTTTATCTAACAATCATTATCCGATTTCTACAGTACCTAAAGAAAAGAATATCCGAGAAATTAATGCTGTTGCTTTCATGGAGAAGACAGCCATTAGTAATGATGATACACTTTCAAAAGCAGATAAAGTTTCTATGTTTAGTAAGATTGATGATATAGTTGAAGAGGGGATACACAAAATCAGGAAAGAAGCAGGTCTTGTATATAAGGAAGAGACTGTAAGACACATGTTATCCCCTGAAGAGTTATCTGTCTTTACTAAGCGTATCGAAGATGTTTACCAAGGAAAAGCTAAGCCTAAGGTGACAAAAGAAGAGGCTATTCAAGCAGTTTCTACTGGAACTTCATCCTCAGTTTCAACTTCATCTCAAGCTATTATTACCTCTAATGGAGAGACTAAGAAAAATCATCAAGCAAGTAAGTGGTTTAAAGAGTCTGGCAAATGGTACTATAATGACCTTTCTGGCAATCTTGTAAGAAACCGTTGGGTAGGCCGTTATTATCTAAAATCAGATGCTTCAATGGCTGCAAGTGAATGGATTTATGATGAAGACTATAAGAGCTGGTTTTATGTAGATTCAACTGGTAGTTATGTGGAGAAAGCTTGGCAGGGAGAATACTACCTAAAACGTGGCGGTTACATGGCTAAGAGTGAGTGGGTATTTGATTCTCAGTATGATAGTTGGTATTATCTGAACCAAGATGGTAAGTACGCTCGTAATCAATGGATTAAAGACGGAGATAAGTGGTATTACTTGTTAGCTGATGGGAAATTGGCAAAAAATATGACCATTAACGGCTATAAAGTAAATGAAAAAGGTGAATGGGTATAATTTTTTAAGCTCTATTTAAGGTTAGCTGTGTATACTATAATCATTAAATAAAGGCCTCCTAATATTATTTGAAACAGATAACTCTGATTTAGTTTGAATTTGATTTTCATCTAATATCTTTATTTAATAGAACTCCTAAACTTTTTCATAATAATCTCCTGCAAAAGTCGCCTGTCTGGGTGGCTTTTGTTTTATCATCCATGATATAATAGAAACAAACGGAGGACGGAAAATGGTAAAAGTACGATTGTATTTGGTACGTCATGGCAAGACCATGTTTAACACGATTGGTCGCGCGCAAGGTTGGAGCGATACTCCCTTAACAGCTGAAGGTGAGCGAGGGATTCAAGAATTAGGAATCGGTTTGCGAGAATCTGGTTTGCAGTTTGAGCGCGCTTATTCCAGTGATTCTGGTCGCACCATTCAGACAATGGGAATTATCCTTGATGAACTTGGTTTGCAGGGAAAAATCCCTTATCGCATGGACAAGCGGATCAGAGAATGGTGTTTTGGTAGCTTTGACGGAGCTTATGATGGTGATCTTTTCATGGGCATTATTCCTCGTATCTTTAATGTGGACCACGTTCACCAATTGTCTTATGCTGAACTGGCTGAGGGTTTGGTAGAGGTCGATACAGCTGGTTGGGCTGAAGGCTGGGAAAAACTCAGTGGCCGAATCAAGGAAGGTTTTGAAGCAATTGCCAAGGAAATGGAAGAACAAGGTGGGGGCAATGCCCTCGTTGTCAGCCACGGAATGACCATTGGAACCATTGTTTATCTGATCAATGGTATGCATCCGCATGGTCTCGATAATGGTAGCGTGACGATCCTTGAATATGAGGACGGCCAGTTTAGCGTAGAAGTTGTCGGCGACCGTAGTTACCGGGAACTAGGACGTGAGAAGATGGAGGAAGCCTCTATTTAATACTCTTCGAAAATCTCTTCAAACCGCGTCAACGTCGTCTTGCCGTATGTATGGTTACTGACTTCGT
>NZ_VMNC01000055.1:0-21322 GCF_013277505.1 Streptococcus sp. k-378
AAGACATTCTCACATTCGAATTACATTCCATCCCTGAAAGCGTAAAACAAACTAGTCAGGGTGGCTAGTTTGTGGTATAATGAAAGAGACTCAAAAAGAAACAGGAGAAATATGATGGATTTACTTTTAGCAATTGTATTGATTGTGCTAGCTTTTCTAGGAGGAGCTCTGGGAGGAATGTACTTGGTTCGTAAGCAAATTGAAAAGGAATTCGCTGACAACCCACGTTTGAATGCTGAAGCAGTTCGTACTCTTTTGAGTGCAAATGGTCAAAAACCAAGCGAAGCCAAGGTACAACAAGTGTACCACCAAATCATCCGCCAACAAAAAGCAGCCCTTGCTAACAATAAAAAGAAAAAATAAATAAGGAAAAGTCTGGGATGAAAGTTCCAGACTTCTCACTATGTTGGTTATGGTTTAGGGATGAGACTTTTTCCTTGCATTCTATTGATATTTGATTATGATTAAGAGAGATAGTTGTTGATTAGGCTGTCATTATTCAGTTCATAAGGAACGGTAATCATAATGAACTATCAATCAGAAAAAAGACTAGAAAGAAGACTGTATGGATAATCGCCCAATTGGTTTTTTGGATTCGGGTGTCGGGGGCTTGACCGTTGTGCGCGAGCTCATGCGCCAGCTTCCCCATGAAGAAATCGTCTATATTGGAGATTCGGCACGGGCTCCCTATGGTCCCCGTCCTGCTGAGCAAATTCGTGAATATACTTGGCAGTTGGTCAACTTTCTTTTGACCAAGGATGTCAAAATGATTGTCATTGCTTGTAATACTGCGACTGCGGTCGTCTGGGAAGAAATCAAGGCTCAACTAGATATTCCTGTCCTAGGTGTTATTTTGCCAGGAGCTTCGGCAGCTATCAAGTCCAGTCAAGGTGGGAAAATAGGTGTGATTGGAACGCCCATGACGGTACAATCAGATATCTATCGTCAGAAAATTCATGATCTGGCTCCAGACTTACAGGTGGAGAGTTTGGCCTGTCCCAAGTTTGCCCCCTTGGTGGAGTCAGGTGCCCTGTCAACCAGTGTCACCAAGAAAGTGGTCTATGAAACCCTGCGTCCCTTGGTTGGCAAGGTGGATAGCCTGATTTTGGGTTGTACCCATTATCCACTGCTCAGACCTATTATTCAAAATGTCATGGGGCCCAAGGTTCAGCTCATCGATAGTGGAGCAGAGTGCGTACGGGACATTTCAGTCTTACTCAATTATTTTGAAATCAATCGTGGTCGCGATGCTGGACCACTTCATCACCGTTTTTACACAACAGCCAGTAGCCAAAGTTTTGCACAAATTGGTGAAGAATGGCTGGAAAAAGAGATTCATGTGGAGCATGTAGAATTATGACAAATAAAATTTATGAATATAAGGATGAACAGGACTGGTATGTCGGGTCCTATGGTATTTTTGGTGGCGTCCGGACGTTGACGGATGATGATTTGGATTTTCCTCTATTGGAGTTTGCCCAAAGATTTCGAGATGAGGATCGAGGTTTTCCTGTTTCTGTTACTGTTTTACGCTATGGTTCTCTCTACCGTTTATTGTCTTTTGTGGTAGATATCCTCAACCAAGAAATGGGACGAAATGTGGAAGTCATCCAACGTCAGGGGGCTTTTCTCTTAGTTGAAAATGGGCAACTCCTGCATGTAGAATTGCCTAAAGAAGGTGTTGATGTAGAAGCTTTCTTTGAGACAAACAAGGTCAGAGAAACCTTATTGATTGCGACTCGAAACGAGGGCAAGACCAAGGAATTCCGAGCTATCTTTGACAAGCTAGGCTACGATGTGGAAAATCTTAATGACTATCCTGACTTACCTGAAGTAGCTGAAACAGGCATGACCTTTGAAGAAAATGCCCGTCTCAAGGCAGAAACTATTTCTCAATTAACGGGCAAGATGGTTCTGGCAGATGACTCAGGTCTCAAAGTCGATGTCCTTGGTGGCTTGCCAGGTGTCTGGTCAGCTCGTTTCGCAGGTGTGGGAGCAACTGATCGTGAAAACAATGCCAAACTCTTGCACGAATTGGCCATGGTCTTTGAACTCAAGGACCGCTCGGCTCAATTCCATACAACCCTAGTCGTAGCCAGTCCCAACAAGGAAAGTTTGGTTGTTGAAGCAGACTGGCCAGGCTACATTAACTTTGAACCTAAGGGTGAAAATGGCTTCGGCTATGATCCTCTTTTCCTTGTAGGAGAGACAGGCAAGTCCTCAGCTGAATTAACACTTGAAGAAAAAAATAGCCAATCTCACCGTGCCTTAGCCGTTAAGAAACTTTTGGAGGTATTTCCATCATGGCAAAGCAAACCATCATTGTAATGAGCGATTCCCATGGCGATAGCTTGATTGTGGAAGAAATCCGTGATCGTTATGTGGGCAAAGTTTATGCCGTTTTTCATAACGGTGATTCTGAACTGCGTCCTGATTCTCCACTTTGGGAGGGCATCCGTGTAGTTAAAGGGAACATGGACTTCTATGCAGGTTACCCAGAACGTTTGGTGACTGAGCTTGGTTCGACCAAGATTATCCAAACTCATGGACACTTGTTTGATATCAATTTCAACTTTCAAAAGTTGGACTACTGGGCTCAGGAGGAAGAGGCCGATATCTGCCTTTATGGTCACTTGCATGTGCCAAGCGCTTGGATGGAAGGCAAGACCCTCTTTCTAAATCCAGGTTCCATCAGTCAACCACGTGGGACCATCAGAGAATGTCTTTATGCTCGTGTGGAGATTGATGATAGTTATTTCAAAGTGGACTTTTTGACACGAGACCATGAGGTGTATCCGGGCTTGTCCAAGGAGTTTAGCCGATGATTGCCAAGGAGTTTGAGACTTTCTTGTTGGGGCAGGAGGAAACTTTTTTAACTCCTGCTGAAAATCTAGCTGTGTTGATTGATACTCACAATGCAGATCACGCGACACTCTTGCTCAGTCAGATGACCTATACCCGTGTTCCTGTTGTGACAGATGAAAAACAGTTTGTTGGGACGATTGGGCTCAGAGATATTATGGCTTATCAGATGGAGCATGACTTGAGTCAAGAAATCATGGCAGATACGGATATTGTTCATATGACTAAAACGGACGTAGCGGTCGTCTCGCCAGATTTTACCATTACGGAGGTCTTGCACAAGTTGGTAGATGAGTCCTTCTTGCCGGTTGTGGATGCGTCTGGTATTTTCCAAGGAATTATCACGCGCAAGTCTATCCTCAAGGCAGTCAATGCCCTCTTGCATGACTTTAGTAAGGAATATGAGATTCGATGCAAATGAAAGACAGGATTTCAGACTTTTTAGAGGAAAAGCAGGGTCTGTCTGCCAATTCCAAGCAGTCCTATAAGTATGATTTGGAGCAATTTTTAGATATTGTAGGCGAGCGGATTTCTGAGACCAGTCTCAAGATTTACCAAGCCCAGCTAGCCAATCTAAAAATCAGCGCCCAGAAGCGAAAACTTTCGGCCTGTAACCAATTTCTCTACTTCCTCTATCAAAAAGGAGAAGTGGATAGCTTTTATCGCTTGGAATTAGCCAAACAAGCTGAAAAGAAGACCGCAAAACCAGAACTGTTAAACCTAGACTCTTTTTGGCAGGAAAGCGACGTTCCAGAGGGGCGTTTACTGGCTCTACTTATCTTGGAAATGGGGCTCTTGCCGAGTGAGATTTTAGCTCTTAAGGTTGCGGATATCAATCTGGATTTTCAGGTGTTGAGAATCAAGAAGGCTTCCCAACAGAGGATTGTCACCATTCCCACGATCTTGCTTTCAGAGTTGGAACCCTTGATGGGCCAGACCTACCTCTTTGAAAGAGGAGGGAAAGCCTATTCTCGTCAGTGGGCCTTTCGTCAGCTAGAGTCTTTTGTCAAGGAGAAAGGTTTCTCAACCTTATCCGCTCAAGCCTTGCGGGAACAGTTCATTCTAAGACAAATTGAAAACAAGGTCGATTTGTACGAAATTGCAAAAAAATTAGGATTAAAAACAGTCCTGACCTTAGAAAAATATAGATAATGGATATTAAATTAAAAGATTTTGAAGGGCCCCTGGACTTGCTCTTGCACCTGGTTTCTAAGTACCAGATGGATATCTACGATGTGCCCATTACGGAAGTTATCGAACAGTATCTAGCCTATGTCTCAACCTTGCAGGCCATGCGTCTGGAAGTGACGGGTGAGTACATGGTCATGGCCAGTCAGCTCATGTTGATTAAGAGCCGCAAGCTCTTGCCAAAGGTAGCGGAAGTGACAGATTTGGAAGATGACCTGGAGCAGGACCTTCTCTCTCAAATCGAAGAATACCGCAAGTTCAAGCTCTTGGGGGAGCACTTGGAAGCCAAGCACCAAGAACGGGCTCAGTACTATTCCAAAGCACCGACTGAGTTGATTTACGAAGATGCGGAGCTTGTGCATGACAAGACGACCATTGACCTTTTTTTGGCTTTTTCAAATATCCTAGCTAAGAAAAAAGAGGAGTTTGCACAAAATCACACGACTATCTTGCGGGATGAGTATAAGATTGAGGATATGATGGTTATCGTGAAAGGATCCTTGGCTGGACGAGATCAATTGCGCTTGCAGGACTTGTTTAAGGAAGCCCAGAATGTCCAAGAGGTCATCACCCTCTTTTTGGCAACCCTAGAGTTAATCAAAACTCAGGAGCTGATCCTTGTGCAAGAGGAAAGTTTCGGAGATATTTATCTCATGGAAAAGAAGGAAGAAAGTCAAGTGGCCCAAAGCTAGACTTGATAGAGAGGAAAGATGAGTACTTTAGCAAAAATAGAAGCGCTCTTGTTTGTAGCGGGTGAAGATGGGATTAGAGTCCGCCAGTTAGCTGAACTCCTCTCTCTGCCACCGACAGGCATCCAACAGAGTTTAGAAAAATTAGCCCAGAAGTATGAAAAGGACCCAGATTCCAGTTTGGCTCTGATTGAGACAGGGGGTGCTTATAGATTGGTGACCAAGCCTCAGTTTTCAGAGATTTTGAAGGAATATTCCAAGGCGCCTATCAACCAGAGCCTGTCTCGGGCTGCCCTTGAAACCTTGTCCATTATTGCCTACAAGCAGCCCATCACACGGATAGAAATTGATGCCATCCGTGGGGTTAACTCGAGTGGGGCCTTGGCAAAGTTGCAGGCCTTTGACTTGATACGAGAAGACGGGAAAAAAGAAGTGTTGGGGCGCCCCAACCTCTATGTGACTACAGATTATTTCCTAGATTACATGGGAATTAACCATTTGGAAGAATTACCAGTGATTGATGAGCTTGAGATTCAAGCCCAAGAAAGCCAATTATTTGGTGAAAGGATAGAAGAAGATGAGAATCAATAAGTATATTGCCCACGCAGGTGTGGCCAGTAGGAGAAAAGCAGAAGAGCTGATCAAGCAAGGTTTGGTGACGGTTAATGGCCAAGTGGTACGTGAACTAGCAACCACTATCAAGTCAGGCGACAAGGTCGAAGTGGAAGGTCAACCTATCTACAACGAAGAAAAGGTCTATTATCTGCTTAACAAACCACGCGGTGTCATTTCCAGTGTGACAGATGACAAGGGCCGCAAGACGGTTGTCGACCTCTTGCCCAACGTGAAAGAGCGCATCTACCCTGTAGGTCGTTTGGATTGGGATACATCAGGAGTCTTGATTTTGACCAATGATGGGGATTTTACGGATGAAATGATTCACCCTCGTAATGAGATTGACAAGGTTTATGTCGCGCGTGTTAAAGGTGTGGCCAATAAGGATAATCTCCGCCCCTTGACCCGTGGACTTGAGATTGATGGCAAGAAAACCAAGCCGGCTGTTTATGAAATTCTCAAAGTGGATCCAGTTAAAAACCGCTCTGTGGTGCAGTTGACTATCCATGAAGGGCGTAACCACCAGGTTAAAAAGATGTTTGAAGCTGTCGGTCTTCAAGTGGACAAGTTGTCACGTACCCGTTTTGGACATCTAGACTTGACAGGACTCCGTCCAGGAGAATCCCGTCGTCTTAATAAAAAAGAAATCAGCCAACTACACACCATGGCTGTAACCAAGAAATAATGAAACGAATTTTAATAGCGCCTGTGCGCTTTTACCAACGGTTTATCTCACCAGCCTTTCCACCCTCTTGTCGCTTTGAGCCGACTTGTTCCAACTACATGATTCAGGCTATTGAAAAACATGGCTTCAAGGGTGTTTTGATGGGCTTGACACGGATTTTACGTTGCCATCCCTGGTCGAAAACAGGTAAGGACCCCGTCCCAGACCACTTTTCCCTTAAACGAAATCAAGAAGGGGAATGAGGTGAGGTAAATAGATTTCAAAATGATAAAAACGCATCCTATCAGGTTTGAGTGAACTTGATAGGATGCGTTTTAGAATGTCAAAATTTTATACTCTTCGAAAATCTCTTCAAACCGCGTCAGCTTTCATCTGCAACCTCAAAACAGTGNNTTTGATTTTCATTGAGTATTAAATTGAGTTTGAAGTGGCTTATTTCAAAGCTTTTTGTGTGTCTTCAATCATGAGTTTTGTTGATTCAAGACCGCCTCCACTGAGATACCAGAGGTCTGGTGTTAGTTGGATAATCTTACCATTTTTAGCGGCAGGTGTTTCAGCGATAAGGGCATTTTCTAGGACACCGTCGTTGCTAGAGTTATCCCCACCGATGGCAAGGGTACGGTTGATGACAAAGAGAATGTCAGGGTTGATTTCTTTGACACTTTCAAAGCTGACTTCTTGTCCGTGGCGTGAGTCTTCAAATTTTGTATCAGTTGGTTTGAATTTCAAGGTTTGGTACAAGAAAGAGAAACGAGATTTGGCACCAAAGGCTGCCATTTTTCCTTCATTAAGGAGGATCGCAAGGGCTTTTTTGTCAGAGCTTTCATTTTTAGTAGCGACTTCTTGGATGCTCTTGTCTAGCTTGGCCAATTCTTCCTTGGCTTTTTGTGTACTAGTTTCGCCGAAGGCACTTGCTAAGGATTCGATATTAGCCTTGGTAGAAGTCCAGTAGTCATCCTTGCTTGCTTGGAAGAGAACGGTTGGGGCGATTTCTTTGAATTTGTCTACGAATTTTTGTGTACGTGGTGAAGCGATAATCAAATCAGGCTCAAGGGCGGCGATAGCTTCTAAATCAGGTTCTTTCATAGAACCAACATTTTTAACTTTTCCAGCTAGGTCTTTGAGATAGGTTGGTACTGTTTTTGTAGGCATTCCAACGATATTTTTTTCAAATCCTAGAGCACGAATAGTATCCGCAGCGCCGAGGTCAAAGGTCACAATCTTTTCAGGAACTTTGGAAAGTTTGACTTCGTCTAGTGAACTTTTAATGGTTATCTCTGTTGGAGCAGAGTTGCTTGTTTCCGACTGACTAGTGCTTGAGTTTGTATTTGTACTGCATGCACCAAGTAGAAGCAAGAAGCTGGCCACTAGGGCAGTGAAATAAAGTTTAAGGGATGTTTTCATGATTTCTCCTTTTTAAAATGTGATAACGATTTAGGGAGTCTCTTGGTCTTATTGACTAAGAGACCGAAGGTTCTCTAACTTGAGCTTCTATGTTACTAGCTATAGATACAGATCTTTTTGCCATTGATATCAGCTAGCGTGATAGGAATCTCATAGAGTTGACTGAGCAGGTCAGCCTGCATGATTTGATTGGTTCTTCCCTTGCTAAAGACTTGACCGTCCTTGAAGGCGATAATTTCATCCGCATACTGGCTGGCCATGTTAATATCGTGGAGGACGATGATAATGGTCTTGCCGAGTTCCTCCACCAGTCGCCGAAGAATCTGCATCATGCTGACGCTTTGCTTGATATCGAGATTGTTGAGTGGTTCGTCCAGCAAGATAAAGTCCGTATCCTGGGCCAGTACCATAGCGATAAAGACACGTTGGAGCTGGCCGCCAGACAGACTATCGATGTAGCGGTCTTTTAAGTTTATCAGTTCCAGATAGTTCAGAGTTTCTCGAATTTTTTCCCAGTCTTCTTCTCTCAGGCGTCCTCGGCTGTAGGGAAAACGTCCAAAGCTGACCAGTTCTTCAACGGTTAATTTTGCCTGGTAATTGATCTTCTGCTTTAGGATGGTCAGTTCTTGGGCTAGTTCTTGCGAATTCCAACTCTCGATTTCACGACCTTTGATACTGAGAATTCCCTGATCTTTCTTGGTCAGTCTGCTCATGATGGAGAGGAGAGTCGATTTTCCAGCACCATTTGGACCAATGAAGGCTGTCAGTTTCTGAGGACTGACTTCAAGCGAAATGCCTTGCAAAATATCCTGTTTTTGAATGGATTTGTCAATGTTTTCCAGTTTCACCGACGCGCCCTCCTATAAAGTAAGATAAAGAATAAGAAGCCACCCACACTCTCGATGATCATACTGATGCGAATTTCCAGCGCAAAGACTCGTTCAATCAAGGCCTGCCCCAAGGTCAAACTGATAAATCCGACCAGAATGGCCACGATAAAGAGCAACTTGTGCCGATAGTCTTTGACAATTAGGTAAGTGAGGTTGGCTAGCATAAAGCCGAAGAAGGCCATAGGTCCTACCAGGGCAGTTGCTGTTGAGGTCAAAAGTACGATACCCCAGAGGAGTTCTTTCTGTTCTTTTTCAACATCGAGTCCCAATACCTGAGCTGTTTCTCTTTGCAGGTGCAAGACATCCAGAATGACTGCTTTTTGAAAGAAAAAGATTGTCAAAGCAAGGATAATCAGAGAACCAATGGCTAGGATGGAAGTGTTGAGATGTTGAAAGGAGGCAAAGAGACTATTCTGCAGTTTATCGTATTCGTTTGGATCCATCAGGACCTGAAGGAAGGTACTGATATTTCGAAAGAGACTTCCGAGGGCTAGACAGATCAACAGAATGAAGACAAGGTCTTGCTTCATCAGTGTCTTCAAGTAGCCTTGCAAGGCGAGAAAGAAGAGGGATTGAAGTAGAAGTAAGACTAGGAATTCTAAAATGGGAGACTTCCCGAGTTGAAGAAACTTACTTTCAAAAACCAGTAGTAGGGTTTGTAGTAGGACGTAGAAGGATTCGATTCCTAAAATACTAGGCGTCAGGAATCGATTTTCCGTCAGGGTTTGAAAACTAATGGTCGAAATCCCAGTCGCGATGGCTACCAAGAGATAAACGATGATCTTTTGGGAACGCAACTTCCAAGTAAAGGCTGACAAGTGAGTGATGGGCCAAAAGTAGAGAAGACAAGCTCCGATGGCAAGAATAATGAGAATCCAGAAGAGCTTGGTATGTTTGCTTTTAGTCTGCATCTTTTCGTCCCCCTCTCCAGAGAAGTAGGATAAAGACGAGGCTACCAATGATTCCTAGCAAGAGACTGACAGACAACTCATAGGGTCTGATCAGAACTCGGGATAGGATATCGCAAGCCAGAACTAGATTGGCACCAACCAGTGCGACCATGAGTTTGGTTTGACTCAGATTATCTCCATAACGCTTGCGAATAAGATTGGGAACAATAACTCCAAGAAATGGTAAGGCACCCACGGTAATCATGGTGACGCTTGTCGTTAATGCAATCAGAAAGAGAGCTAGTTTTTCAAGTAGGGAGTAAGAAATCCCCAAACTTTCACTGGTTTCTTTTCCTAGATTCATGATGGTAAAAGTTTGGGATAATTTCCAAACGGCTATCAGGATAATGAGGCCTAAGAAGAGCCACTCATACTGATGGGTCTGAATCATGGAGAAGGATCCTTGGGTCCAGGCAGTCATACTCTGAACCAGATTGAAACGATAGGCGATAACTTCTGTCACAGAGCCGATAATCCCGCTATAGATGATCCCAATCAGAGGCAACATCCACCTTTCCTTTACAGTAAAAATGGTCATAAAGGCTAGGAAGAAGAGGGTAAATACGATGGATGAAACAAAAGCAAAGACCATCTTTTGGGTCAGACTAGCCGATGGAAAGACAAAGAGGCTCAATACCATTCCTAGTTTGGCAGCTTCAGTGGTTCCAACTGTGCTTGGAGCAGCAAACTGATTTTGAGTGATAGTCTGCATGAGAAGTCCTGCCATACTCATACTAGAGGCGGTCAGGAGAATGCTGATAGTTCTTGGGAGACGGGACTCTTGAAAGAGAAGCCAAGTTTCATGATCCAGTGCAAAGAGTTTTCCCCATGAAAAATCACTGGTCCCAATGCTAATAGAGAGAAAGACTAGGAGTAGAAGTAAGCCAATTAAATAATGAGAAAGTTTCATACCCCATCCTTTCATGTAGATTTGGTACCGAAAGATACCTGCGGATATTACTGTAACATGATTTCTTTAATCTGTCAATAAATTTTCTGACAATTTAATGTAAAAAAGAAAGAAAAATTCCTGAAAGAATATCTGTCTCTCTTTTTTATAGGAAAACTGAGTAAGAAACTATCCACCTTCCCACTATCATTCTCCTATAAAAAGTGGTAAAATGGATGAAAGAAAGAAGGAACTGAAATGACAACATTATTTTCAAAAATCAAAGAAGTAACAGAACTTGCTGCGATCTCAGGTCATGAAGCGCCTGTCCGTGCTTATCTTCGTGAAAAGTTGACACCGCACGTGGATGAAATGGTGACAGATGGCTTGGGTGGTATTTTCGGGATTAAACATTCAGAAGTTACGGATGCACCGCGCGTCTTGGTCGCTTCTCACATGGATGAAGTTGGTTTTATGGTCAGCGAAATCAAGCCAGATGGTACCTTCCGTGTCGTTGAAATCGGTGGTTGGAACCCCATGGTAGTCAGCAGCCAACGTTTCAAACTCCTGACTCGTGACGGTCGTGAAATTCCTGTGATTTCGGGTTCTGTCCCTCCACATTTGACTCGTGGAAAGGGTGGACCAACCATGCCTGCTATTGCAGATATCGTCTTTGATGGCGGTTTTGCGGATAAGGCTGAGGCAGAAAGCTTTGGCATCCGTCCTGGTGACACCATCGTACCAGATAGTTCTGCAATCTTGACAGCCAATGAAAAAAATATCATCTCAAAAGCTTGGGATAACCGCTATGGAGTTCTCATGGTGAGCGAGTTGGCTGAAGCTCTGTCAGGTCAAAAACTTGGCAATGAACTTTATCTGGGTTCTAACGTCCAAGAAGAAGTTGGTCTCCGTGGTGCCCATACTTCCACAACCAAGTTTGACCCAGAAGTCTTCCTCGCAGTTGACTGTTCACCTGCTGGTGATGTTTATGGCGGTCAAGGCAAGATTGGGGATGGAACCTTGATTCGTTTCTATGACCCAGGTCACTTGCTTCTACCAGGGATGAAGGATTTCCTTTTGACAACGGCTGAAGAAGCTGGTATCAAGTACCAATACTATTGTGGTAAAGGTGGAACAGACGCTGGCGCAGCCCATCTGAAAAATGGTGGTGTCCCATCTACAACAATCGGTGTTTGCGCTCGTTATATCCATTCTCACCAAACCCTCTACGCTATGGATGACTTCCTAGAAGCTCAAGCTTTCTTGCAAGCCTTGGTGAAGAAATTGGATCGTTCAACGGTTGATTTGATTAAAAATTATTAAACTTAAGGAGGTGGTAGGGATGGTAGAACCAAACCTAGAAAGCCTTATAAAAGATCTTTACAATCATGCTCGACATGATTTGAGTGAAGATTTAGTTGCTGCTCTCCTAGAGACTGCTAAAAAACTGCCTACTACAAATGAGCAATTGCTGGCAGTTCGTCTCTCAGGCCTGGTCAATCGTGAATTGCTCCTAAATCCCAGACATCCGGCACCGGAGTTGCTCAACTTGGCTCGCTTTATTAAAAGAGAAGAGGCCAAGTACAGAGGAATCGCAGCTTCTGCGCTTATGTATGGGGAGATTTTTAAAATGCTTTGAATTCCATTGTGGATCAAAGTGTTTTTTTGTAAGACCTATCTCGTGAGCGCTCAAATAGTAGTAACAAGGAATCATGAGAAGTTAGCCGAGACCATAGTAGTGAAGAAACTTCTGTAATGGAAGTGGAGCGAAGTGAGGAATCGTCAAACGGTAGGGTATAGGCTGTTTGAAGGGTGCTATGAGAAAGATAGGGTAAGGTGAAATTAATACTCTTCGAAAATCTCTTCAAACCACGTCAGCGTCGCCTTACAGTATATATGTGACTGACTTNNTTTTCATTGAGTATAAATACGAACAAATTGATTGGGAAATTCAAATCGCTTTCTATCAATGTTTTAGAAGATACAGTGCCCTAGTCCAACTTCAATATACTATAAAAGAACAGATGGAAGCAATTATGATTTACTTCTATCTTTAAAATAAATGGTCTGATAGGAAAAATGTATCCCCTCATAAAATATAGGATAGTACGGATGGAAGGCTTTTGTAGACTGGAGGACGAAGGAGTTTAGAAACTCTCGTTAAAAGTTAGTTGAGCCGGAGTATGGTGGTGTGGATAATTATCAAAAATTATTTCCAAATCGAAATAGTTGACAGTTAGAACGATGAGTGTTACAATTATTTTATTCATTTCGATATCGAAATAAATTGGAGGTGTTATGAAAGATAGTCATTTGCTAGCCCATCATATTCGTTTGTTGAATGGGCGGATTTTTCAGAAGTTACTGAGCCAAGATCCTGAGGCTCTTTATAGGGGTGAGCAGGGTAAGATTTTAGCGGTTTTATGGAATAGTAAAACTGGCTGCGCAACTGCGACAGATATCGCGCTTGCGACTGGGCTTGCGAATAATACGCTGACGACTATGATAAAAAAGCTAGAGGAGCAAAAGCTTGTAATTGTTAGTCCGTGTGGAAAAGACAAGCGTAAGAAGTATTTAGTTTTAACGGAGTTAGGCAAGTCCCAGAAAGAAGTGGGGCATCGTGTTAGTCAGAAATTGGATACGATCTTTTACAAAGGATTTTCAGAGGAAGAAATTCGGCAATTTGAAGCCTTTCAAGAAAGAATTTTGGCGAATCTGAAAGAGAAGGCAAAAGAGGATTAAAATAGATCAAATTAGCTGTTTATAAGTAAAGGCCATTTTTGACTTTATTTTCCAACTCTTAGGACAAGGAAATTATGTGGTTAGCTATGGTCAGACTCAGATTGATGGCCTTGCTTATGCCCAGTACAATATCTTCCGTTTAGAAAATGGAAAAATTGTAGAGCATTGGGACAATAAGGAAGTCATGCCTAAGGTAGAAGACATGACCAATCGAGGAAAGTTTTAAAATGAGGACAAAGAATGATTGAATACAAAAATGTAGCCTTGCGCTACACAGAAAAAGATGTCTTGAGAGATGTCAATTTACGGATTGATAATGGGGAATTTATGGTTTTAGTTGGGCCTTCTGGATCCGGTAAGACGACCATGATTAAGATGATTAACCGTCTCTTGGAACCGACTGATGGAAATATTTATATGGATGGCAAGCGCATCAAAGACTATGACGAGCGGGAGCTTCGTCTGTCTACTGGTTATGTTTTACAGGCCATTGCTCTCTTTCCCAATCTAACGGTTGAGGAAAATATTGCCCTGATTCCTGAGATGAAGGGCTGGACTAAGGAAGAAATTGCTCAGAAAACAGAAGAGCTCTTGGCTAAGGTTGGTTTACCAGTAGCCGAGTATGGGCATCGACTTCCGAGTGAATTATCTGGTGGAGAACAGCAACGGGTCGGTATTGTCCGTGCCATGATTGGTCAGCCTAAGATTCTCCTCATGGATGAGCCTTTTTCAGCCTTGGATGCTATTTCGAGAAAACAGTTGCAGGTTCTGACGAAAGAATTGCATAAAGAATTTGGGATGACAACGATTTTTGTAACCCATGATACGGATGAAGCTTTGAAATTGGCGGACCGTATTGCTGTTTTGCAGGATGGAGAAATTCGCCAGGTGGCGAATCCCGAGACCATTTTAAAAGCGCCTGCCACAGAATTTGTAGCAGACTTGTTTGGAGGTGGTGTTCATGACTAATTTAATTGCAACTTTTCAGGATCGTTTTAGTGATTGGGTGACAGCCCTATCTCAACATTTGCAGTTGTCACTGTTGACCCTGTTACTAGCTATTTTTATCGCGATTCCCTTGGCTGTTTCTCTTCGCTATCATGAGAAGTTGGCCGACTGGGTCTTGCAGATTGCAGGGATTTTTCAGACTATCCCGTCATTGGCCTTGTTGGGGCTCTTTATTCCCTTGATGGGAATTGGAACCTTGCCGGCTTTGACAGCACTAGTAATTTATGCGATCTTTCCGATTTTACAAAATACCATCACTGGACTCAAGGGAATTGATCCGAGTCTGCAAGAGGCTGGGATTGCCTTTGGGATGACTAGATGGGAGCGACTCAAGAAGTTTGGAATTCCACTGGCTATGCCGGTTATCATGTCTGGGATTCGGACGGCAGCAGTGTTGATTATCGGTACGGCAACCTTGGCTGCCTTGATTGGTGCTGGGGGACTAGGTTCCTTTATCCTTTTGGGAATTGACCGTAATAATGCCAGTCTGATTTTGATTGGGGCCCTTTCTTCAGCAGTGCTTGCCATTGCCTTTAACTTCCTACTAAAAGTGATGGAAAAAGCAAAATTGCGGACGATTTTTTCTGGTTTTGCCTTGGTGACCATATTGCTTGGTTTGTCTTATAGCCCAGCCCTCTTAGCTCAAAAAGAGAAAGAGAACTTGGTCATTGCTGGGAAATTGGGTCCAGAACCAGAAATTTTGGCCAATATGTATAAGCTCCTCATTGAAGAAAATACCAGTATGACTGCGACTGTTAAACCAAATTTTGGGAAAACAAGCTTTCTTTATGAAGCTCTGAAAAAAGGCGATATTGACATCTATCCTGAATTTACAGGAACGGTGACTGAAAGTTTACTTCAGCCATCACCGAAAGTGAGTCATGAGCCAGAGCAGGTTTATGATGTAGCGCGTGATGGTATTGCCAAACAGGATCATCTAGCCTATCTCAAACCCATGTCTTATCAAAATACCTATGCTGTAGCTGTTCCGAAAAAGATTGCTCAAGAATATGGCTTGAAGACCATTTCGGACTTGAAAAAAGTGGAAGGGCAGCTGAAGGCAGGTTTTACTCTCGAGTTTAATGACCGTGAAGACGGAAATAAGGGCTTGCAGTCAATGTATGGTCTCAATCTTAATGTGGCGACCATGGAGCCAGCCCTTCGCTATCAGGCAATTCAGTCAGGTGATATTCAAATCACGGATGCCTATTCAACCGATGCAGAGTTGGCACGTTATGATTTACAGGTATTGGACGATGACAAACAACTCTTCCCACCTTATCAAGGGGCTCCACTCATGAAAGAAGCTCTTCTCAAGAAACATCCAGAGTTGGAAAGAGTTCTTAATAAATTGGCTGGTAAGATTACAGAAAGCCAGATGAGCCAGCTCAACTATCAAGTCGGTGTTGAAGGCAAGTCAGCAGAACAAGTAGCCAAGGAGTTTCTACAAGAACAAGGTTTGTTGAAGAAATGATGGGGTAGAGACTTTAAGCAAACTGAATTAAACTCTCTGACAGGCCTATACAAGAATGAGCTTAGGCAAAACACACTTTGAGGAGAAGATTTTTCTCTGATAAAACGCATAGTATCAAGGTTTCTAAACATCTGATATTATGCGTTTTTGATTTGAAAGACGTTTTCATCAAACTCTTTGACTAATGAAAAGGTCTGCTAATAAGAGAACTGCTAATGATAAAAATTTTTCGATTAGATACAAAATGCTTGACTTGGAGTCAACTCAAAGTTATATAATAAGATAAGTGAGTTAGAATAGCGTGAATTCAGTGAATGAAATGAGAGGAGGTTAGCGTGTGAATATTAAATCTGCCAGTGATTTGTTGGGAATTTCAGCGGATACGATTCGGTATTATGAACGGGTTGGTCTTGTGCCACCGATTACTCGTACTGCTACTGGGATTCGTGATTTTCAAGATCAGGATATCGAAGCGCTGGAATTTATTAAGTGTTTTCGTTCGGCGGGTGTCTCTGTAGATAGTTTAGTTGACTATATGTCGCTCTACCAAAAGGGAGATGAAACGAGAGAGGAGAGGCTTGGTATTTTAGAAGAGGAAAAGCAAAAATTAGAGGAGCGCTTGTCTCAGCTACAGACAGCTTTAAATCGTTTAAATCTCAAAATTAAACTTTATAAGGAAGGAAAATTTTAAATGAAATCAGCAGTATATACAAAGGCAGGTCAGGTTGGACTTGCTAGCATTGAACGTCCGCAAATAATAGAAGCGGATGATGTGATTATTCGTGTGGTTCGTGCGTGCGTTTGTGGTTCAGATTTATGGAGGTACCGTAATCCAGAAACGAAAGCTGGACACAAAAATAGTGGACACGAAGCGATTGGGATTGTTGAAGAAGCTGGGGAAGCCATTACGACGGTGAAACCAGGTGATTTTGTGATTGTCCCTTTTACACATGGATGTGGTGAGTGTGATGCCTGTCTTGCTGGATTTGACGGTTCTTGCGACAATCATATTGGTAATAATTTGGGGGGTGATTTTCAGGCAGAATATATTCGCTTCCACTATGCAAACTGGGCGCTGGTTAAAATCCCTGGTCAACCTTCTGACTATACAGAAGGGATGCTCAAGTCCCTTTTGACTCTTGCAGATGTCATGCCGACAGGCTATCATGCGGCGCGTGTTGCAAATGTTCAAAAAGGGGACAAGGTTGTTGTTATCGGTGATGGGGCTGTTGGTCAATGTGCTGTCATCGCGGCTAAGATGCGTGGAGCATCACAAATTATCCTTATGAGCCGTCATGAAGACCGTCAAAAGATGGCTATGGAGTCAGGTGCGACAGCTGTTGTTGCAGAACGTGGTCAAGAAGGAATTACCAAGGTGCGTGAAATCCTCGGTGGAGGAGCAGATGCAGCACTTGAATGTGTTGGTACGGAGGCTGCTATAGAACAGGCGCTAGGTGTTCTTCATAATGGAGGGCGTATGGGCTTTGTAGGAGTCCCACACTATAATAATCGTGCTCTTGGTTCGACATTTATGCAAAATATCTCTGTAGCAGGTGGGGCAGCTTCTGCTACAACATACGATAAGCAATTTTTACTAAAAGCCGTCCTTGATGGTGATATCAATCCAGGTCGCGTCTTTACTTCAAGTTATAAACTGGAAGATATCGACCAAGCCTATAAAGATATGGATGAACGTAAGACCATTAAGTCTATGATTGTAATCGAATAAAAAACGAATAGGAGTTTTAGAACTCTATTCGTTTTTTATGTTATCCTATTCTTGATTTAGGGTACTTTCTCTTAATGTCAGGCTGGTGTCGTTAAAGGAAATGAGGCTGACACGGTCTGGTAGGCTGATTCCAGCTTCTTGGAGCGCACGAAGGGCACCGATGGCTAAACTATCGCTGGCTGCGAAAAATGCTGGTGGGAGTTGGTCTCCCAAGTTCTGAATGGCTTCCTTCATCAAGTCATAGCCAGACTGGGCAGTAAAGTTTCCTTGAAAGATCAGTTCATCATGATAGATTCCTTTTGCTTGACTGTAGTTTCTGAAATTTTCCAGCCGCTTATCCTCAATGATTTCTTCTTGGTCTGTTGTTTCCTCAAGCCCTGTTAGAATCCCGATACGGTCCATTCCTTGGCTGAGGAAATAATCGACAACCTGTTTTATGGCAGTGTAAAAGTCCGTAATAATGCAGGTATGTCCCAGGGAAAGTGTATCACTGTCTAGAAAGACCAGGGGGTTTTGGTATTCTTCAAAGGCAGAAATCTGAGCTCGGCTAAATTTTCCGATGCAGAGAATCCCAATCACTTCCTCGCTTAAGGTAAAAGGATGGTCATTAAAATAGCGCAAGATATCATAGTCCAACTCTTGGGCTCTTTTTTCTATTCCTAGGCGAATCTGGTAGTAGTAGAGGTCGTCCAGCTCCCCTTGTTCGCTGACCCATTGGATAATGGCAATCTTTTGCTTGGGTTTGTGGGACTCGCCTGTCTTGAGGTGCTTGGTGTAGCCCAGCTCTTCAGCAACGGTTAAAATACGGTGTCTGGTTTCTTCTGTAACAGATAGGCTCTGGTCGCGATTGAGGACGCGGGATACGGTCGCGATAGAGACAGAGGCTAGCTGTGCAATGTCTTTTAAGGTAGCCATAAATCCTCCTTGATTAGGTTAGTATATCATGTTTTTCCTCTTTTTACTGATATTTTACTAAAATTTTAGTAAAAAGGATTGACCTTGGGAAATTCCTTGGATACAATAGAAAGAAAACGATTACACGTTAAGATGGCTTAACGGACAGTCAAAGGAGAATTCATATGGCACAACATCTTACTACTGAAGTCCTTCGCAAAGACTTTCTTGCTGTTTTTGGTCAAGAAGCAGACCAAATCTTCTTTTCACCAGGCCGCATTAATTTGATTGGTGAACACACAGACTACAACGGTGGGCACGTTTTTCCTGCTGCTATTTCCTTGGGAACTTACGGTGCAGCTCGTAAGCGTGACGACCAAGTCTTGCGTTTCTACTCAGCTAACTTTGAGGACAAGGGCATTATCGAAGTGCCTCTCGCTGACCTCAAGTTTGAAAAAGAGCACAACTGGACCAATTATCCAAAAGGTGTCCTTCATTTCTTGCAAGAAGCTGGGCACGTGATTGACAAAGGTTTTGATTTTTATGTTTATGGGAATATCCCAAATGGTGCTGGCTTGTCTTCTTCAGCATCCTTGGAGCTCTTGACAGGAGTCGTGGCAGAGCATCTCTTTGATTTAAAATTAGAGCGTCTCGATTTGGTTAAAATCGGAAAACAAACAGAAAACAACTTTATCGGAGTCAACTCTGGTATCATGGACCAGTTTGCTATTGGTATGGGGGCCGATCAACGTGCTATTTACCTTGATACCAACACCTTAGAGTATGATTTGGTGCCACTTGATTTGAAGGACAATGTCGTTGTTATCATGAACACCAACAAACGCCGTGAATTGGCGGACTCTAAATACAATGAACGTCGTGCTGAGTGTGAAAAAGCAGTGGAAGAATTGCAAGTTGCCTTGGATATTCAGACCCTGGGTGAATTGGACGAGTGGGCCGTTGACCAATATAGCTATTTGATTAAAGATGAAAATCGTTTGAAACGTGCTCGCCATGCTGTGCTTGAAAACCAACGCACCCTTAAAGCTCAAGCAGCCCTTCAAGCAGGTGATTTGGAAACATTTGGTCGTTTGATGAATGCATCACACGTTTCTCTGGAGCATGATTATGAAGTAACTGGTTTGGAATTGGATACTCTTGTTCACACAGCTTGGGCACAAGAAGGAGTTCTCGGTGCTCGTATGACAGGGGCTGGTTTTGGTGGCTGTGCCATTGCCTTGGTTCAAAAAGATACTGTTGAGGCCTTTAAGGAAACTGTAGGCAAACACTACGAGGAAGTAGTTGGATACGCTCCAAGCTTCTATATCGCTGAAGTTGCAGGTGGCACTCGCGTCCTTGACTAGTCAAAAGGAGGCTCTATAGTGATCTTAGTAGATAAATTTGTAACACATGTCATTTCTGAAAGTTCATTTGAGGAAATGGATCGAATCTACCTGACCAACCGTGTTTTGGCACGAGTGGGAGAAGGTGTTTTGGAAGTTGAGACCAATCTGGATAAATTGATTGACCTCAAGGACCAGCTAGTTGAGGAAGCCGTTCGATTAGAGATGATTGAGGATAGTCAGACTGCGCGTGAAATCCTTGGTACTGAACTGATGGACTTGGTGACTCCTTATCCGAGTCAGGTCAATCGTGACTTCTGGGAAGCCTATGTCCACTCTCCTGAGCAAGCGATAGAGGATTTTTATCAACTCAGTCAGAAAAATGATTACATCAAACTCAAGGCCATTGCTAAAAATATCGCTTATCGTGTTCCATCTGATTATGGAGAACTTGAAATTACCATCAATCTCTCTAAGCCTGAAAAGGATCCCAAAGAGATTGCGGTAGCCAAGTTGGTGCAAGCTAGTAATTATCCTCAGTGTCAACTTTGTCTAGAGAATGAAGGTTACCATGGTCGGGTCAACCACCCAGCCCGTAGCAATCACCGGATTATCCGTTTTGAAATGGTTGGTCAGGAATGGGGCTTCCAGTATTCGCCCTATGCTTACTTTAATGAGCACTGTATTTTCTTAGACGGGCAGCACCGACCCATGGCTATTAGTCGTCAGAGTTTTGAGCGTCTGCTGGCTATCGTAGAGCAGTTTCCAGGATATTTTGCAGGCTCTAATGCCGACTTACCGATTGTGGGGGGCTCTATTCTAACTCATGATCACTATCAGGGAGGCCGTCACGTATTTCCTATGGAATTGGCTCCCTTGCAAAAGACCTTTCGATTTGCAGGTTTTGAGCAGGTCAAGGCTGGAATTGTCAAATGGCCTATGTCAGTGTTGCGTTTGACTTCGGATTCCAAAGAGGATTTGATCAACTTGGCTGATAAGATTTTGCAGGAATGGTGCCAGTATTCAGACCCTACAGTGCAGATTTTAGCAGAGACAGACGGGACACCGTATCACACCATCACACCAATAGCGCGTAAGCGTGATGGACAGTTTGAGTTGGACTTGGTCTTGCGAGACAATCAGACTTCAGCAGAGCATCCTGATGGCATCTATCATCCCCACAAGGATGTCCAACATATCAAGAAGGAAAATATCGGCTTGATTGAGGTCATGGGCTTAGCCATCTTGCCACCACGTCTGAAAGAAGAAGTAGAGCAAGTCGCTAGCTATCTCGTGGGAGAAGGGGAGACAGTTGCCGACTATCATCAGGAATGGGCAGACCAACTCAAAGTCCAACATCCAAACCTAACAGATAAAGAAAAAGCCCTTGAAATCGTCAAGGACTCTGTGGGTACTATCTTTGCGCGTGTACTGGAGGACGCAGGTGTTTATAAGCAAACGGAACAAGGACAGGCAGCTTTTATGCGCTTTGTAGAGCAGGTCGGAATTTTGCCAGACTAGGAGCTTTCTCCTTGCACAGTCCTACAAAAAGTAGTATCATAGTGTCGTTTGAAATATCAGGAGGAAACGATGAAAGATTTTCATTTTGACGCTATATCTGCCTTTGAAAATTACGAAATAGAAAAAATGAGAGATGGTCACGTTGTGGTGACGACCAAAGTAGTGGACTCGTCGCTTAACTACTATGGCTATGCCCATGGTGGCTATCTCTTTACTCTCTGTGACCAAATCAGTGATTTGGTGGTTATCTCACTGGGGCTTGATGGAGTGACGCTTCAGTCCTCTATCAACTATCTCAAGGCAGGAAAACTAGACGATGTGCTGACTATTATAGTTGCTTAGTTTCAAACAAGCATGTTATAATAAAGCTATGGCATATAGTACAGATTTTAAACAGCGAGCATTAGATTACATCAAAGAGGGGCACAGCCATGTCGAG
>NZ_VMNC01000056.1:0-5690 GCF_013277505.1 Streptococcus sp. k-378
TGATTTTTATTGAGTATTAGATGTATAGTGCATTGAAGTTAAAATAGTATACTTTGGTTTCTAAGACATTGTTAGAAATTAGATTAAATTCCTTAATCGATTTGCGCATGTTTTATTTTATTTCACTATACTTTAGATTGAAAAATAAGGAATCACATAAATCGCAAGAAATAGGGAATCTGATTCGTGTTTATAACCGTTCAAAAAGAGAGGAAGCTGAAAGTGAGCCACTTAATCTTTATGTCGAAGATGAAAAGGGCAATCTCCTGGCAGGTTTGATAGTAGAGACTTTTAGAAATTGGCTAGAAATCGAGTATTTATTTGTAAAAGAGGAACTGAGAGGGCAAGGAATCGGTTCAAAACTATTGCAGCAAGCAGAAACTGAAGCTAAGAATCGAAACTGTCGTTTTGCCTTTGTCAATACCTACCAGTTTCAAGCTCTTGATTTTTATAAAAGGTATGGCTACAAGGAAGTCTTTAGGTTACAAGACTATCCCTACATTGGGCAAAGATATTATTAGCAAAAGAATCTGTAAGGTGAGTATGGAGGTATAATACAAAGAGAGGCTCGCACATAAGTATGGAGGTGGACTGATGTATATGAGTAACTATCGATAAATACCAGTTATAACCTAGAAATTGTGTCTTTCTGGGCAATATTGGGTACAATGCAATGGCAGCTGAGAAATTGGGAATCAAGGCTTATCGGGTTAAGAAAAGAAGTGATGTGGTTGATATTTTAAAACAATTTATTTAAACTAAAAACTCTCTATCTTTTTAAATTGACATTAATCCGAGATTCCCCTCTCGAGTTTTTCAGAATAGAGTGAAATCCGAAAGAAAATGGAAATAATTTTTATTAAACGCTTCCAATAGCGGTTAAAAGTTGACAAATTTAAATTTTAGGACTACACTAAGTAAGTAAATTTTATTTTAAAGGAGAATTCGTTATGAATTTAACATATTTAGGCTTATGTATTGCCTGTATGGGCGTATCTGTCGGTGAAGGTTTATTGATGAATGGACTGTTTAAATCAGTAGCACGCCAACCAGATATGCTTTCTGAGTTTCGTAGTTTGATGTTTTTAGGTGTTGCCTTTATTGAAGGAACTTTCTTTGTAACTCTTGTCTTCTCATTTATTATCAAATAAATACATGGAACGAGAAGAAAAGGGAGGATTTTAGATGGAAGAAAGTATTAATCCAATCATCTCTATTGGTCCTGTTATCTTCAATCTGACTATGTTAGCCATGACCTTGTTGATTGTGGGAGTTATTTTTGTCTTTATTTATTGGGCAAGCCGCAATATGACCTTGAAACCCAAAGGAAAGCAAAATGTACTTGAGTATGTCTATGACTTTGTTATTGGATTTACAGAACCTAACATTGGTTCGCGCTACATGAAAGATTACTCACTCTTTTTCCTTTGTTTATTTCTTTTCATGGTGATTGCCAATAACCTTGGCTTAATGACAAAGCTTCAAACGATCGATGGGACTAACTGGTGGAGTTCGCCAACCGCTAATTTACAGTATGACTTAACCTTATCTTTTCTTGTCATTTTGTTGACACATATAGAAAGCGTTCGTCGTCGTGGATTTAAAAAAAGTATAAAATCTTTTATGAGTCCTGTTTTTGTCATACCGATGAATATCTTGGAAGAATTTACAAACTTCTTATCTTTGGCTTTGCGGATTTTTGGGAATATCTTTGCAGGAGAGGTCATGACGAGTTTGTTACTTCTTCTTTCCCACCAAGCTATTTATTGGTATCCAGTAGCCTTTGGAGCTAATTTGGCTTGGACTGCATTTTCTGTCTTTATTTCCTGCATCCAAGCTTATGTCTTTACTCTTTTGACATCTGTGTATTTAGGGAATAAGATTAATATTGAAGAGGAATAGAAAGGAGTAACTGATGCACGTAACAGTAGGTGAATTGATTGGTAATTTTATTTTAATCACTGGCTCTTTTATTCTTTTGCTAGTCTTGATTAAAAAATTTGCATGGTCTAATATTACAGGCATTTTCGAAGAAAGAGCTGAAAAAATTGCTACTGATATTGACAGTGCTGAAGAAGCCCGTCAAAAAGCAGAAGTATTGGCCCAAAAACGTGAAGATGAATTGGCAGGCAGTCGCAAAGAAGCCAAGACAATCATTGAAAATGCAAAGGAAACAGCTGAGCAAAGTAAGGCTAGTATCTTAGCAGATGCTAAACTAGAAGCAGGACGCTTAAAAGAAAAAGCAAACCAAGAAATTGCTCAAAACAAAGCTGAAGCTTTACAAAGCGTTAAGGGTGAGGTTGCAGATTTGACCATCAGCTTGGCTGGTAAAATCATCTCACAAAACCTTGATGGTCATGCCCATAAAGCACTCATTGATCAGTATATCGATCAGCTAGGAGAAGCTTAATGGACAAGAAAACAGTAAAGGTAATTGAAAAATACAGCATGCCTTTTGTCCAATTGGTACTTGAAAAAGGAGAAGAAGACCGTATCTTTTCAGACTTGACTCAAATCAAGCAAGTTGCTGAAGAAACAGGTCTGCCTTCTTTTTTAAAACAAGTGGCAGTAGACGAGTCTGACAAGAAAAAAACGATTGCTTTTTTCCAAGACTCTGTGTCACCTTTATTACAAAACTTTATCCAGGTTCTGGTCTACAATCACAGAGCAAATCTTTTTTATGATGTGCTTGTAGATTGCTTGGACCGACTTGAAAAAGAAACAAATCGATTTGAAGTGACGATTACTGCTGCTCATCCTCTAACTGATGAACAAAAGAGTCGTTTGCTCCCTTTGATTGAGAAGAAAATGTCTCTGAAAGTAAGGAGTGTAAAAGAACAAATCGATGAAAGTCTCATTGGTGGTTTTGTTATTTTTGCCAATCACAAGACAATTGATGTGAGTATTAAACAACAACTTAAAGTTGTTAAAGAAAATTTGAAATAGAAAGTGGTGTTCTTTTGGCAATTAACGCACAAGAAATCAGCGCTTTAATTAAGCAACAAATTGAAAATTTCAAACCCAATTTTGATGTGACTGAAACAGGTGTTGTAACCTATATCGGGGACGGTATCGCGCGTGCTCATGGCCTTGACAATGCCATGAGTGGAGAGTTGTTGATCTTTGAAAACGGCTCTTATGGTATGGCTCAAAACTTGGAGTCAACAGACGTTGGTATTATCATTCTAGGTGACTTTACAGATATTCGTGAAGGCGATACAATCCGCCGTACAGGTAAAATCATGGAAGTCCCAGTAGGTGAAAGTCTGATTGGTCGTGTTGTGGATCCGCTTGGTCGTCCGGTTGACGGTCTGGGAGAAATCCACACTGATAAAACTCGTCCAGTAGAAGCGCCAGCTCCTGGTGTCATGCAACGTAAGTCAGTCTCAGAACCATTGCAAACTGGTTTGAAAGCTATTGACGCCCTTGTACCGCTTGGTCGTGGTCAACGTGAGTTGATTATCGGTGACCGTCAGACAGGGAAAACAACCATTGCGATTGATACAATCTTGAACCAAAAAGATCAAGATATGATCTGTATCTATGTCGCAATTGGACAAAAAGAATCAACAGTTCGTACGCAAGTAGAAACACTTCGTCAGTACGGTGCCTTGGACTACACAATCGTTGTGACAGCCTCTGCTTCACAACCATCTCCATTGCTCTTCCTAGCTCCTTATACTGGGGTTGCCATGGCGGAAGAATTTATGTACCAAGGGAAGCATGTTTTGATTGTATACGATGATCTATCAAAACAAGCGGTCGCTTATCGTGAACTGTCACTCTTGCTTCGTCGTCCTCCAGGTCGTGAAGCCTTTCCAGGGGATGTTTTCTACCTTCACAGCCGTTTGCTTGAGCGCTCAGCTAAAGTTTCTGATGAACTTGGTGGTGGATCAATTACAGCCCTACCATTTATCGAGACACAAGCAGGAGATATCTCGGCCTATATCGCAACCAATGTGATTTCTATCACTGATGGACAAATCTTCCTTGGTGATGGTCTCTTCAATGCGGGTATTCGTCCAGCCATCGATGCGGGTTCATCTGTATCACGTGTAGGTGGTTCTGCACAAATCAAAGCCATGAAGAAGGTTGCTGGTACACTTCGTATCGACCTTGCTTCATACCGTGAGTTGGAAGCCTTCACTAAGTTTGGTTCTGACTTGGATGCGGCAACACAGGCTAAGTTGAACCGCGGTCGTCGTACAGTTGAAGTCTTGAAACAACCTGTTCACAAACCATTGCCTGTTGAGAAACAAGTAACCATTCTCTATGCTTTGACACATGGTTTCTTGGATACTGTTCCAGTAGATGATATTGTTCGTTTCGAGGAAGAGTTCCATGCCTTCTTTGATGCTCAACATCCAGAGATTTTGGAAACCATTCGTGATACAAAAGACTTGCCAGAAGAAGCAGGCTTGGATGCTGCGATTACAGAGTTTCTCAATCAATCTAGCTTCCAATAAGAATAGAGGTGTCAGATGGCAGTATCTCTAAATGATATTAAAACAAAAATCGCCTCAACAAAAAATACGAGTCAAATCACTAATGCCATGCAGATGGTATCAGCTGCTAAGCTAGGTCGCTCTGAAGAAGCTGCTCGCAACTTCCAAGTTTACGCTCAGAAAGTGCGTAAACTTTTGACAGATATCCTTCATGGTAATGGAGCTGGTGGTTCAACTAATCCCATGTTGATTAGCCGTCCTGTGAAGAAGACAGGCTATATCGTTATCACTTCAGACCGCGGTTTGGTTGGAGGTTATAATTCCTCTATTCTGAAAGCCGTTATGGAGTTGAAAGAAGAATACCACCCAGACGGTACAGGTTTTGAAATAATCTGTATTGGTGGAATGGGAGCTGATTTCTTTAAGGCTCGTGGTATTCAACCACTTTATGAACTACGTGGCTTGGCAGACCAACCTAGCTTTGATCAAGTTCGTAAGATTATTTCAAAAACTGTTGAAATGTACCAAAATGAACTCTTTGATGAGCTTTATGTTTGCTACAACCACCATGTCAATACGCTAACCAGTCAAATGCGTGTGGAACAAATGCTTCCGATTGTTGACTTGGATCCAAATGAAGCGGATGAAGACTACAGCTTGACTTTTGAATTGGAAACCAGCCGAGAAGAAATTTTGGAGCAGTTATTGCCTCAGTTTGCAGAAAGTATGATTTACGGTGCCATTATCGATGCCAAGACAGCTGAGAATGCTGCTGGTATGACAGCCATGCAAACAGCGACAGATAATGCTAAGAAAGTCATCAATGATTTGACAATTCAGTATAACCGTGCCAGACAGGCGGCGATTACACAAGAAATTACAGAAATTGTAGCAGGAGCTAGTGCCTTAGAATAGGCTCTAGTCCAGTTCGTATGAAAATGAACTTATACTCAATGAAAATCAAAGAGCAAACTAGGAAGCTAGCCGCAGGTTGCTCAAAACACTGTTTTGAGGTTGTAGATAAGACTGACGAAGTCAGCTCAAAACACTGTTTTGAGGTTGCAGATAGAACTGACGAAGTCAGCTCAAAACACTGTTTTGAGGTTGCAGATAAAACTGACGAAGTCAGTAACATATACATACGACAAGGCGAAGCTGACGTGGTTTGAAGAGATTTTTGAAGAGTATGAAATTGAATTGCTTATAAAAAAGCTCCATACACGGGATGTGTATAGAGAAATGGGG
>NZ_VMNC01000057.1:0-9262 GCF_013277505.1 Streptococcus sp. k-378
ATGAGAATCACAACAGGCTCATTCGTAGATGCTTACCTAAGGGAACTAAGAAAACGACTCCCAAAGAAGTCGCATTCATCGAAAATTGGATTAATAACTATCCTAAAAAATGCTTGAACTACAAATCACCCAGAGAATTTATTCTTCATGGCTAACTTGAACTTGAAATTTGGCAAAAAATCTTTACACATCACACAAGGGAATCAATATATAGTGGATTGAATTTGGAATAGTCCACCGAGTTTTTTAAAACATTGTTAGAAATTCAAAGTAAATTATAAAAATGCCTTAGAAGCAGCATTGTACTACTCCAGCTCCAACTAACTCTATTTTGCTATATATTTAGTAGGATGTCTAATAAAACGCATAATCTCAAGGTTTATACACCTGATATTATGCGTTTTTATGATTTTAAAGATTCTTTAATTAGATTTACTATCTGTACTTCAAAAAGTGTTTTAATCTATCCATGGATAACCCCTTAGTTTACCCTTTGATTTTTGTTGAGTATGAGCGATTCTTTGATGAATTATTTTGAATCAGTATATCACACTTTAAACATCAATAGTTTTTACTTTTGGTTAATGGACTAAAGTAACTAAATCCCCCTGCAAGAAATCTTATAGTACCTGCTAATATTAGAATACTTATGATAGTTAAGTTATGTGAAACAAGTATCCCTCCAAGGTATGCTCCTAAGGGGATAGAAGCAAATGAGATCATTCTAGTAATACTAACAACACGTCCCAACATTTCTTTTTTGACAACTTTTTGTCGTAACGTAAAATATGTAATGGCATTGATATTGCCAAACATATTACTCAAACCTAAAAATACTCCCATATATATATAGTTTGTGTTAATTGATAGCAACATAGTAGATAGACCAGCTAGCATTGTACTGATGGAGAGGATTTTTCCATATCTAAACTTTTTAATTAATTCAGGGGCAAGAATAGCACCTAATATAGCTCCTACACCAGCTATTGAGAGTATTAATCCATAGTGAAAGGAGGTATAGCCTAGAACATCTGTAATATAGTAAACTAAGTTGGCCTGAAATATATGAATACCAAAGTTTGTTCCAAAAAAAAGAATAGCTCCACTTAGGATGATTTTATCATTTTTTACATAGTGCAAACCAATAGATATTGTTTTAGAAAGACTCTCTTTTTTAGAGATATTTACTAGTGTATTTTCTGGAGTTTTTATGCAGAGAATTAATAGGCTGGCAATTAAAAAGGTAAGAGCATTGACCCATAAAACTTTAGCTGGATTAATAAGTAATAGAACAGAACCACTAATCATAGGACCAATAAGATTTAATGTATTGTCAATAAGTTGGATTCCTGAATTGGCTTTTGATAGCTGATTGTCTGTTACAATCTGTGGTAACAAGCTTTGAAATGCTGGGTGGACTAATGGCTCTGTAGAGGAGAGCAGGAAGGTTAAAATATAAATTAAGAGTAAGAGTATATTATCATTTTTAAAAGATATTATTAGCAAACTTAGAATGACTAATGAGATTAAATGACATATTGAAATGATATATACTTTTTTGAATTTATCTGCTAATATACCTCCTACTAGAGAAAATAAAATCCATGGTAAAAATGAAATACCGTATAGAGTAGCCATATGAAATGGAGATCCTGTTTTCTCAAATACTAGCAAAGGTAGAGCTAATTTTCTTAGCCAATCACCAAAGTTGGATACAAGAAATGTTAGCCACAATATTTTGTAATTTCTATTCAATAATATTACCTCCACGACAGGTTATACAATTGGGATCTATATGCCAATGCTCGGCTATTTTTGTAGTCATTGTATTCATATCTATAGATTTTAATTGGCCTACAGTAGTTAATTCACCGATACCAGTGATATATTTTGTAACTTCTGAACAAATGATACCAGTTGCTACAGATACTAGAGGAGCTATGGCAGTATTGTCACCAACTAAATTTAAACGAGTTCTTTCTTCAAGGATTAGGTGAGAAATAGGGTGTTCTTTTTGGATAGTATTTCTCCAACAATCTATGCATCCAGATATTTTGGGGATAATAGTATATTGCAGGGCTCGTTGCGCTTCTAAACCTGCACAAAATAAAGGAATATTCAGCTTTACTATAGCTTCATTTACCCATCTTGCTAGTTTGATTTTAGGTCTATCCGCAACTAGTATTAAGCAGTCGAATCCTCGGAATGATTCAACAACATCTTCAGATGAATTGATTTTCTTTTCCTCAACAGTAAATTTTATTTGAGGATTAAATTCATAGATGCGTTGTTTTGCTATACTTGCTTTACTCTTTCCTATATCATCAAAGTTATATAAAATTTGTCTATTTAAATTAGATATATCAACGACATCAAATTCAACAGCTTTTATTTCTCCTATACCTAAGCCAGCTAAGTCATATATAATGTGAAATCCTAATCCGCCTAATCCAATAATTCCAATTTTTGAATCAATTAATTTTTTTTGAGAAATATATTTATTTTCACTTAAAGTTGCGTAAGATGAAAAAAGTTGATGTTTCTGTGATAACGTTCTAATTCATACTTGAATAATATTTTAGAACCAGTAAGATTTAAATCCTCGATAAATCGTTCTTTACTGATTTCATCAATAGCTTCCATTACATCAGATGGTGATAGTTCATTGTAGGTTTCTGAAACTTCTCTTATGATTTTTTCGACAGTATTAATTCCATCCATTTTTTTGAGCATGTATTCAATAGCTCCGCTAGGGTCTTCATGTTCTGTAATTTCTCCAAACCCACCTATATAGACCGATCCGTCTTTATATACTACTGGGTAAGCCTTTTTTAGTTTTGGACGAGCTTTTAGTAGATCCATTATATCTCCTTATATCAATTAAAAGAAAAGGTAACTAGAGAAAGTTTAGTTACCAGCCTCGGTGAAGAAAGTATTACTATCCTTTACTGCACTGCGATTCCTGCAATACTTACAGAATGAACACGTTTTTGCTTAAGCATAAAATCTACCTCCTAATATTTAAATTTCAAGTAGCAAAGCTATGAGATAGATAGAATTTTATCATTTTATATATTTTTTGTCAATTCATTTTTCAGACAATTAATTTTTTTATGAATTTTTAAAAAATTGAAATAATAACTGAAAAATGATAGAAAAGGAAAGTTCATTTTTAATTGCATTCCCTAGTGATTTTTGTTAAGATAAAGACAAATACAAATGAAAGCGAGAACAAGATGACACGTTATCAAGATGATTTTTATGATGCTATCAATGGAGAATGGCAACAGACAGCTGAAATCCCAGCAGATAAGTCTCAAACAGGAGGTTTTGTTGATTTAGATCAGGAAATTGAAGACTTGATGCTGGCGACAACAGACAAGTGGTTAGCAGGTGAAGAGGTGCCTGAGGATGCTATCTTGGCAAACTTTGTCAAATACCACCGCCTAGTTCGTGATTTTGACAAGAGAGAAGCTGACGGTATCACACCTGTCTTACCACTCCTTAAAGAATTCCAAGAATTGGAGACTTTTGCAGATTTCACTGCCAAACTAGCAGAGTTTGAACTTGCAGGAAAACCTAACTTCCTTCCTTTTGGTGTATCGCCAGACTTTATGGATGCCAGAATCAATGTTTTATGGGCTAGCGCTCCAAGCACGATCCTGCCAGACACGACCTACTATGCAGAAGACCATCCTCAGCGTGAGGAGCTCTTGACTCTTTGGAAAGAAACTAGCGCAAATCTTCTCAAAGCTTATGATTTCTCTGATACAGAAATTGAAGACTTGCTAGAGAAAAGACTAGAATTGGATCGCCGAGTTGCAGCAGTGGTGCTTTCTAATGAAGAAAGTTCAGAGTATGCTAAACTCTACCATCCATATGCTTACGAAGATTTCAAGAAATTCGCGCCTGCCCTACCTTTGGATGACTTCTTCCAAGCCGTTCTTGGACAAGTGCCAGACAAGGTTATCGTAGACGAAGAACGTTTCTGGCAAGCAGCAGATCAATTCTATAGTGAAGAGGCTTGGCCTCTTCTCAAAGCAAACTTAATTTTAAGTGTAGTCAATCTTTCAACCAGCTATTTAACAGAAGAAATCCGTGTCTTGTCAGGTGCCTACAGCCGTGCCCTTTCTGGAGTTCCAGAGGCAAAAGATAAGGTCAAAGCAGCTTATCATCTAGCACAGGAACCTTTCAAGCAAGCCCTGGGTCTTTGGTACGCCCGTGAGAAGTTCTCTCCAGAAGCCAAGGCGGATGTGGAGAAAAAAGTGGCAACCATGATTGATGTCTATAAGGAGCGTCTGCTTAAGAATGACTGGCTCACTCCAGAAACCTGTAAACAGGCTATCGTGAAGCTCAATGTGATCAAACCTTATATCGGTTATCCAGAAGAATTGCCTGCACGTTACAAGGATAAGGTGGTGAATGAAACTGCCAGTCTTTTTGAGAATGCTCTAGCCTTTGCGCGTGTGGAAATCAAACACAGTTGGAGCAAGTGGAACCAACCTGTAGACTACAAGGAATGGGGCATGCCTGCTCACATGGTCAATGCCTACTACAATCCACAGAAGAATCTGATTGTCTTCCCAGCGGCTATTTTACAGGCACCTTTCTATGACTTGCATCAGTCATCTTCTGCTAATTACGGTGGTATTGGGGCGGTTATTGCTCATGAAATTTCCCACGCCTTTGATACCAACGGAGCTTCCTTCGATGAAAATGGTAGCCTCAAGGATTGGTGGACAGAGAGCGACTATGCTGCCTTCAAGGAGAAAACACAAAAAGTCATTGACCAATTTGATGGACAGGATTCTTATGGAGCAACCATTAACGGTAAATTGACTGTGTCAGAAAACGTGGCTGACTTGGGAGGAATCGCAGCAGCGCTTGAAGCAGCTAAGAGAGAAGCAGACTTCTCAGCAGAAGAGTTCTTCTACAACTTCGGTCGCATCTGGCGCATGAAAGGTCGACCAGAATTTATGAAACTTTTGGCTAGCGTCGATGTGCACGCACCAGCCAAACTCCGTGTCAATGTGCAAGTACCAAACTTCGACGATTTCTTTACAACCTATGATGTCAAAGAAGGAGACGGAATGTGGCGTTCACCAGAGGAGCGCGTGATTATTTGGTAATACAAAGAGACAAGTAAAACTCCTATAATTACACCTTCCCTATCTATGTACACCCTAAAAAGTTAGATAGAATAATCTAGCTTTTGGGGTGTAGTTCATAGGGATTATGAAATTGAAGTCTTTTCTTATTTTAAAATTCATAGTAAAATATCCCTCTGTATCAAGATAACAGGAGGATTTTTATGTCTCAAAAGACTATCAACATAGGCTACGCCCGTGTATCTACTCATAAGCAAGACCTAGGATTGAAAGTGCAAATCGAAGCTCTCAAACATTGCGATAAACTTTTTATAGAAAAGGAATCTGGTGCAAATAACACTCGTCCTGAACTTACAAAAGCCTTAAAACTGGCCTCTGACTTTTCGAAAGATGGCAAGCAGGTTACTTTCACTATCTATAAGTTAGATAGACTGACTCGATCTATGTTTAAGCTACTAGAACTTATTGAACAATTTAATGAATATCATATTCAGCTAGTCAGTTTGCATGAAAAACTAGAAACAGACTCTCTTATTGGCAGGTTACTTTGCGTCATTTTAGGCTTTGTGGCAGAAAATGAGCTGGAAAATCTGAGGTTTCGCACAAAAGAAGGACTTCGAAAAGCTAAGGAAAATGGTGTTAGATTAGGAGCAAAACGGATTTCAAAAGAAAAGGAGGAGCGGATACTTAACAAATATCTACATTCAAATATAAGCATACGTAATATTGCAAAAGCTGAACAAATTTCTACATCAACCCTATATAAAGTGTTAGAACGCAATAAAGTGGCGAACAATCGTCAAAAAAAAACGGAAAATCATTGCTAAAAATAGGGAAAAATGGTAGAATGAAGCTGTAAATTTGTTTCGATTAACGACCGTTTGATGAAACAGTCAAAACAACAATATGAATATTTAAAAAATACGAGTTTAACAGTGTTTTTAACCTGTATTAGACTGGTATTTTTTGTGTATCGTTTAACGGTCGTTACGCGATACACTTAGTTCCCTATCTCTAAAGTAGTTAGCGAGCTTATGGTAACAAAAAATTTAAAAATTATTAAGATATGTAATAGTGTAATAGCTGTATTGTTCAGTTAATGGATAAAGGTTCATTTAAGGCTTCTATCAAGAACATTAAATGTTTAGAGAATGAGTTGGCTCAAAATTTTGCTTTTGTGGTCTTGAAAGGAAGTTGATTTTGTTATTTTATAAGCCTAAAAAGGCAATTATATATTCCCAAGGAGGAAAAATTATGAATAAACTAACTAAACTAGGTATTGTCACTTTCTCTGCTGTAACTCTTAGTGCTGCCGTGCCAACTTTGGTGCGTGCCGAGGAAAACGTTGCGCCGCAGCCAAATGTTGCTGCTAAACCTAATGTTGCTCAACCAACACCTGCACCAAAACCTAATGGTAGCTGGGTTGATTTCAGTATGCTCGACCCAATCGCTAAACCAAAACCAAAGCTAGACAAAGAAGTTTCAAAACCTGCTGAAAAGCCAGTAGAAGAGCCCGCTCCTGTCGAAAAACCTTCGACCGAGGGCAACATTCTTGCAAACGGAACAGATGAGGCTATCGCAGAGGACAAGAAAAATGCTGAGATCGAGAAAAAATACAACGTCGATCCAACCAATCAGCTACCCGAGCCAGGTCTACCAATCATAACACCTGAGCCAGAACAACCTATAACAGATTCTGAAGAGATGAAGAAGATGGTGGCGGAAGATTTGGCATACAAAGCTGGCGCAGTCATGTCTATGACTAAAGAAGAGAACGACAAGATTGTATCTGAAGCAAATCAAAAGCTTTACGCTCTTTCTGGAATAGATGCTGATAAACTTCTAAACACGCCAATTCCCGGAACAAATGGGCAAGGCTTTCCTACTTTAGCAGACTGGACTTATCGAGAATACAAAGTCCAAGCAGATTTCTTGGATGCTGATCGTGTCCAAAAATATGGATACACTACTGAATCCAGAATTGATAGTCCAGAACACGCAACAGTTAGATCATTACGGTTCGATACCGATAAAGATGATGCAGATGGAATACTAACAGCAAAAAAATTCTCCGACTACACTTTTAGCCACGTCGTAAAATCAGCTGCAGATCATCCAGATATCGACCCAGATCCAAAAGTTGTCAGAGTCAGTTATGATGCAGCTTATGCTTTGCGTGGTTCTGGCTACAAAAATGGTAAAGGAGATAATCTTTTTCGCTACTATTTTATTTATACTAAAAATAAACCAGTAGAAGAAAAACCAACACCTAAAGATCCGCAACCAGCGGAAACGGAAAAACCTGCTGAAATTTCGAAACCAGCGGAGACAGTTGAACCAACTGTGCAGCCGAAACCAGCTGAGAACAAGCCGGTTGAAAATAAACCAGCTGAAACACCCGTTCCATCTCCAAAACCAGCAGAAAACCCTCAACCAGAGGTTAAACCAGTGGAGCAACCACAACCTGCTAAACCAGTGGAACCAGCTAAAAATGCTGGATTACCAAAGATTCCTTATAGAACCAACCAGCCAAAACGTTGGTTTAACGGAGCAGGTCGCCCTACTCTAACAACAAACGACCTTGCTGCTCCACTTCCTGCTGAAAATGTAGAAAAAACATCTTACGGTTGGTGGACAGCTGAACCGGACTTGCTTCATGCAGGATCTCATATAAAAGTAAATACTTTTAATTCGAATTTCAATAATCCGATGTTCGAAAACGGTAAAGAGATAAAATTTAAAGGTAGCGGATTTGGAGATATGGATAGTAGGTTTAAACCTGCTCTTGTTCGAGTAAAAGTTCCAGAGTTGGAAGGAATGAACTACGAAGCTTATACAATCTTCTATGAAGTTCCTAATAAAAATGGAAATCCAACTTACGGAACAAATCGAACTCTCCAAGGTGGTGGCATCTCTTTAACTATCAAATCAAAAGAGAAGAAAGAAGATATTCAGGTTTATACATTAACTAAGGATAGAAAACTGGAAGAACTCTATTATCCAGGATTCCCAAGTGAAGAAACAAATCGCTATGATGAGAAAACTAAAACTCATTCATACAATCTATTTGGTGAAACCTACGATACTTACGTTTTCTTGTTTAAGAACCCTACTGAAAAACCAGCTGAGCAAGTAAAACCTGAAGTTAAGCCAAGTGAACAACCTAAGCCAGACAAGCAGCCAAGTGTTCCTACTGTTCCAGCTGATCAACCACAACCTGCTAAGCCAGAGAAACCAACTGAACAACCTGTGAATCCAGTTGCTCCAGTAACACCGACAACTCCTGTAACGCCTACACTTAACCCAGCCATCCCAAACAATACTCGTGTTCTTTCGAACAAAGCTGGAAGCGTTCAAGTGCATGGTTCAGAAGCAACACTCAAAAATGTCAGCTATATCAAGGTAGAAGAAACCAAGCCGACTTCACTTGAATCAAAAGACTACAAGGCATTTGACATTCATCTATATGACGCGAATGGTAAAGCTATCCAGCCAAATGGCATGGTTCTAGTAAGTCTTTCTGCTGATAAGCCAGTTGAAAATGTTTACTATGTTGCTCCAGATGGTACTTTACAGGCATTGAAGTTCAAACAAGATACAGATAAGGTTACTTTTGAAACCAATCACTTCAGTATCTATGCTATGACTTTCAAAGTTGCCGCAAGCCGTGATAACGGAGGTAGTACAACTCCTGTTCCAGTTGTAAATAGTAGTAATACCGAACAAAAAGGAAATGACGCAAGTAGTACAAAAACTCAAGCTGAGTCGTTAGCAACTAAGACTGAAACTATTTCGAAACAAGTAGCTAAGACTTTGCCAAATACTGGAGAAAATCACTCAATTCTCGCCACCCTATTTGGAATGTTAACTCTAACTGCTGGATTATTTAGCTTTCGTAAGGAGTCAGAATAACTCCAATTCATAGTTTATCTATCAAATATTTTAGACTGTGAAAAAATCAATTTGAGGAGATGATTTAGAAAATCTTTTCATGATAAAACGCATAATATCAAATTTTCTACATCTGATATTATGCGTTTTTTATAATTCTAATACTCTTCGAAAATCTCTTCAAACCACGTCAGCTTCGCCTTGCCGTAGATATGGTTACTGACTTCGTCAGTTCTATCCACAATCTCAAAACAGTGTTTTGA